>JBDTCA010000070.1:0-6772 GCA_039923815.1 Caldimonas sp.
AGGTCACCGCACTCAAGCTGCGCACCGAGGCGCTGGCCCTGCAGCTGCGCGCCGAAAAGGCGATCGCCGACGCGGCACGGCACGAGGCCGAGGTCGCCAACCGCGCCAAGACCCAGTTCTTCACCGCCGCCAGCCACGACCTGCGCCAGCCGCTGCACGCGATGGGCCTGTTCGCCGAGGCGCTGCGCTCGCGCACCCACGACCCCGAGGTGGCCCAGCTGGTCAACAGCATCAACGAATCGGTCGACGCGCTCGAGGGTCTCTTCAGCGAGCTTCTCGACATCACCCGCATTGACAGCGGTGGCGTCGAGGTCAACCCCGAGCACTTCGAGGTCGGCGAGATCTTCCGCAAGATCCGCCTTCATTTCGAGCCGGCGGCCTTCGAGAAGGGCCTGTCGCTGCGCATCCGCGGCCGCCGCCACGTGGCTTTGGCCGACCCGCTGCTGGTCGAGCGCATCGTCCGCAATCTGGTCTCCAACGCCATCCGCTACACGACCGACGGCACCGTGCTGGTCAGTTGCCGCAAGCGCGGCGAGCGGCTGCTGCTGCAGGTCTGGGACACCGGGCCCGGCATCGGCGAGGACGAGCGCGTGCGCGTCTTCGAGGAGTTCTACCAGGTGCCCGGCGTCCAGGCGGTGGCGGCCGAGCAGAAGAAGGGCCTGGGTCTGGGCCTGGCCATCGTCAAGCGGCTGGCGGCGCTGATGGCGGCGCCGATGCGACTGGCGTCGCAGACCGGGCGCGGCTCGGTGTTCACCCTCGAGCTGCCGCTCGGCAAGGCACCGCGCATCGCCGCGCGAGTCCAGCCCGGCAAGGGGCCGATCGGCATCACGCTCGGCGGCCGCCTGATCGTGATCGTCGAGGACGAGCCGGCGGTGCGCGAAGGTCTCGAGGTGCTGCTCGCAGGCTGGGGCGCCACCATCGTCGCCTTCGACAGCGTTGCGGCGACGCGGGCCTGGGCCGCGGCCGCAGATGGTGCGCAGGCCGCGCCGTCGCTGGTCATCGCCGACTACCGGCTCGAGCACGGCGAGAACGGCGTCGCCGCCATCGTTGCCCTGAGGCAGCGGTTCGGCGCCGGTGTGCCGGCCATCGTCGTCACCGGCAGCAGCATGACCGGTCACGACCAGGAAGCGCAGGAGCACGACTTTCACCTGCTCATCAAGCCGGTGCTGCCGAACAAGCTGCGGGCGATGATCTCGTTCAAGCTGGCCGGCCGGTAGCCGGGCTCGGCTACGCGGCGGTGTAGGCCAGCCTGACGTAGATCGGCGCGAAGGCCTCGGCCTGCGTCACCTCGAGCAGGTGCTCTCGGGCCAGCTCGAGCAGGGCGATGAAGGTGACGACGACGACCGGCGCGCCGCGCCCGGCATCGAAGAGGTCCTCGAACAGGGCGAAGCGGCGGCCTTGCAAGGCGCGAAGCACGATGCTCATGTGCTCGCGCACGCTCAGGATCTCGCGCGAGACGAGGTGGCGCTGGTTCAGCCGGGCGCGCTTGACGATGTCGGTCCAGGCGGCGAGCAGGTCGGCGGCCTCGATCTGCGGCAGCGCCGCGGCAACGGGCTCCTCGACCACGGCACGGGCGCGCATGAAGTCGCGGCCGATGAGCGGCAGTGCGTCGAGGCGGGCGGCGGCGAGCTTCATCTGCTCGTACTCGACGAGCCGGCGCACGAGCTCGGCGCGCGGGTCTTCGGGCTCCCTGCCGTCGGCGCTCTTCTTGGGCGGCAGCAGCATCCGCGACTTGATCTCGATCAACATCGCCGCCATCAACAGGTAGTCGCTGGCGAGCTCGAGGTTGTGGCGGCGGATCTGCTCGACGTAAGCGAGGTACTGGCGCGTCACGCTGGCCAGCGGGATGTCGAGGATGTTGAAGTTCTGCCGGCGGATCAGGTAGAGCAGGAGGTCGAGCGGACCTTCGAAGGCCTCTAGGAAGACCTCGAGTGCGTCGGGCGGGATGTAGAGGTCGGTCGGCAGGTCGAACAGCGGCTCGCCATAGAGGCGGGCGACGGCGACGTTGTCGATCGCGCCGGCCTCGGTCGCGCTCCCGGCCCCCGCCAGCGCGGAATCGATCATGGCCAGGCTCGGCTCAGGGCAACTTCGTCAGGTACACGTAGGGCTGCATGCGGACGCGCGAATCGCGGTGCTCGGCTTCGGCGGTGCGGTCGATGCGGCGGTCCCACAGCAGCGCGCGACCTTTGCGCTGCTCGTCTTCGAGCGTCGGCTTCTTCGCCTTCAGGGCCTCGATGAAGTCGGTCGTGTCGGAGGTGTAGGGCTTCCAGAAGAACGGCATGGCGAGGGGCGATGGTCGGCGCAGGAAAACCAGCAGTTTAGGTCGGCCGGGGGACCGGGGCCGAACGCGCTCAGACGATGACGCGTCGCAACTGCTGGCCGTCGCGCAGAAAGGTGTTCGGCTCGCCGACGATCCAGCGTGCCAGTTCGTCGAGCCGCGCCGATCCGACCTCGAAGGCCGGGAACGAGACCGAAACGGTTTCGAAGCCGTCGAGATTGACGAGCTGGAACTGGATCCAGCCGCTGTCGTGATCGGGAACGATCTTGACCCAGGCCCGGAAGTCGGCCTGGATGTCGAAGCGGGTCTCGACGAAGCGGCCGGTCTGCGCACTGCGGATGCGCTCGCTCTGGAAAAGGGCGCCGCATTGCTGCAGCTTGGCCTCGAGCTTCTCGATCTCGGGCGGGAAGTCCTTGGCCAGGCTGACGCGTGAGCCGGTCTTCAGGTTGTAGCGCAGCAGGACATGGTCGAAGACGTCGCCGGCGCGGTGCTTGCGCTGCCGCGAATCCGCCGCGAAGCCGGACAACTTCAGCGAGGTGAACGAGTGCCTGGTGTCGAAGCGAAAGACCAGCTTCGAGACCGGCTGCAGGACGTTGAGCTGCTGGGCCAGCGCGTTGAAGTAGCGAAAGGCCGACGTGCACGCCGATTCGGCCAGCTGCATGTTGCGGTCGAGGGCACCGAAGTCGGTGGTTTGCTGCGCCCTTGCGGCTGCGGCCTGCTGCTTCAGTTCGTCGAGATAGCCCACCCTCGGACCCAGGTAGCGGTGTGTGCGACGAGGATATCGCCTGCCCACGCGCGCTGCCCGCTGGCAGCGACGTTCAAGCGGTCGGACTTCACGCCGCGCTCGGCTCTGCCGGCTGCGCTGCGACCGGGGTCGCAGTCGAAGCGATGGCCCGCAGCGCCGCAGCGCGGTCGGCGAACAGGTTGGCGGCGCCGAGAGTGGCGTCGAGGCCGGCCCGACGCAATGCTTCCAGCGGCTGCGGGTTGAGGCCGGCGACGACGAGGCGCACGCCCATGCGGGCGAGCGTGCGGTGCACGTTCTCGATTGCATTGAGGCCGGAGGCGTCGGTCGAGACGAGCTGGTGGGCGTCGAGCAACAGCGTTCGCGTGCCGGCGGGCAGCTCGTCGGGCACCGCTTCGAGCCGGGCGACGGCAGCAAAGAAGAGCGCGCCGTAGAGGCTGTAGACGGCGACGCCGTCGACCCCGGCCCCGCCAGGCAACGGCTCGGTCGAGATCTCGGGCTCGACGCGAAAGAGCGCGCCCATGCGGTAGACGAAGACGATGCAGGCGATCGCCAGGCCGACCTCCATCGCCACCGTCAGGTCGACCATCACCGTGAGCAGGAAGGTGCCGACGAGCTTGGCGCGGTACTCGACCGGAAAGGCGCGCAGCCGCCGGAACTCGCGCCATTCGCCCATGTTCCAGGCCACGAACAGGAGCACGCCGGCAAGGACGGCGAGCGGCACGCCGGCAGCCAGCGGTGCGGCGACAAGGACGATGAGCAGCAGCGTCGCCGAATGGACGATCCCGGCGACCGGGCTGGTGGCGCCGGCGCGCAGGTTGGTCACCGTGCGTGCGATCGTGCCGGTGGCCGGAATGCCGCCGAAGAAGGGCGCCACGATGTTGGCGATGCCCTGCGCCATGAGCTCCTGGTTCGGATCGTGACGCTTCATCGTCGACAGGCCATCGGCGACGCGCGCGCAGAGCAGCGATTCGACGGCGCCGAGCAGCGCGATGGTCACCGTCGGCACGAACAGGCGCTGGACGCTGGCCCAGTCGAAATCGGGCCAGACGAAGGTCGGCAACGACTGCGGGATGCTGCCGAAACGCGAGCCGATGGTCTCGACCGGCAGCTTCAGCCAGGCTGCGAGCAGAGAAAGCGTCACCAGCGCCACGACCGGACCGGGTACGCGCGCGACGATGCGCAGCGCCGGTGGCGCCCACGTTGCCAGCTTCGCCCACACCAGCAGGCCGACGAGGCAGCCGAGGCCGAGCCCCACCGCGTACGGGTTGAACTCGGCCGCGTGCATCCAGATGGCGTGGCCCTGCGCGAAGAAGTCGGCCGGCACGTGCTCGATCCGGAGCCCGAGGAGATCGCGCGCCTGCGACACCGCGATCAGCACGGCGATGCCGTTGGTGAAGCCGATCACGATCGAGACCGGGATCAGCCGCACGAGGGCGCCGAGCTTGAACCAGCCGAGGCCCAGCAGCAGCACGCCGGCGAGCACGGTGGCGATGAGCAGGTTGGCGACACCGTAGCGCTGCACGATGCCGTAGACGATGACGATGAAGGCACCGGCCGGGCCGCCGATCTGGACGTTCGAGCCGCCGAGTGCCGCGATCAGGAAGCCGGCAATGATCGCCGTGAAGATGCCCTGCTCGGGCTTGACGCCGCTGGCGATCGCGAAGGCCATGGCCAGTGGCAGGGCGACGATGCCGACGGTGATGCCGGCGCCGGCGTCGGCCAGGAAGTGCTGGCGGTCGTAGCCGGCGAGGGTGTCCAGCAGGCGCGGCCGGAACCGGTGCAAGCGCGACGCGAAGCCCTGACGCGCGGCGCCACGGAGGGCAGCCGGAGCGTCGTGCGGGTCGCTCATCCGGCGAGCAACGCGCGTCCGGTGAGGCGTTCGAGCACGGCCAGCGGCGCGCTCGACGGGTCGGCGAGATGTTCGGCGCCCAGGTAGAACGTCTGTTCCATCATGTGCTGGCCGCCCATCGCGGCATGCAGGACCTGGTCGCTGAAGCACACCCAGGTGGTGCCGGGCGCAAAGTCGACGCGCGCCTGCGGTCCGTCGCGCTGGAAGGTGGCATCGGCCTTGGCGCGGTCGTGCAGCTGAAGCATGAGGTGGTCGTACTCCGTGCGGCGGCGCTTGGTGATGCCGGTTGCGGCCATCGCCCAAGCCAGGCCCGGCAGGGGACGCGCCACTGCAGCGAGGTAGCGCCGGGCATGCGCCTCGAAGGCCTCGCCGACGCGCCAGCGCCGCGGCTCGCCGTGGGGGTTGACGTTGCAGAACACGCGCAGCAGCCGCGTGCCCTGCATCGGGTTGGACGGGAAGGCGTCGATGTGGAGGCGGGTGTCGTCCTGGCGCCAGCTGCGCGGCCGGCCCGAGACATCGACCGGCCGGAACGACGTGTTGCCGCGGCGCAGGTGGCCGCGGTAGTGCGGGAACAGACGCAGCGCGAAGGTCTCGCTGGCCTCGGCGTAGCGAACGACCATCGCCTTCAGCGCGGCCAGGTCGGTGGCGTCGCCGACAGCACCGCGCAGTTCGCCCGAGGGCCAGCGGACCGACACGTTCTTCGCCTTGCCGTCGGCCCAGCGCGGGTCGAGAAAGCGGCGCTCGCCTGCTTCCAGCGCGAATGCGAGCCGTGGAAAGGCGAGCACGTGTCCGCTCTCGACGACGGCCTCCACATCCCGCGTCGGTCCGGTCTCGGCCCAGACGGCGTCGGTGTACTCGCGGACGATGTCGGCGGCGGCGCTCATGCGTCGATCGTTCAACGGACGCGCATCCCGGGTACCGCACCGGCGTGCGGCTCGAGCACGAACAGGCCCGGCTGCGACTTCGTATCGGCGTGCGAGGCCGCCAGGACCATGCCTTCGCTGAGCCCGAACTTCATCTTGCGCGGTGCCAGGTTGGCGACCACGACCGTCAGCTTGCCGACGAGCTGCTCAGGCGTGTAGGCCGACTGGATGCCGCTGAAGACGGTGCGATGGGCCGGCTCGCCGGCGTCGAGCGTGAGCTTGAGAAGCTTGGTCGAGCCCTCGACCGACTCGCAGGCGACGATCCGTGCGATGCGCAGGTCGATTCTGGCGAAGTCGTCGATCGCGATGGTCGGCGCAACCGCCTCGCCGCCGGGCAGCGGCAGCGCGATCGGGTCGCTGGTGGCGACCGCGACCGCGGCCGGCGCCGTGGCAACCGGTGCGTCGAACAAGGCGTCGAACTGCTTGGCGTCGACGCGCTGCATCAGATGCTGGTACTTTCCGATGATGTGGCCCTCGGCGACGAGGTCGCGGCGGATTTCCGCCCACGCCAGCGAGTCGACGTTCAGGAACAGGCGCGCCTGCTCGGTGAGCGCGGGCAGCACCGGGGCGAGATAGATGGAGAGCAGCCGGAAGCACTCGATGGCGCGCGAGCACACCGCCTGCAGGCGGGCCCGCTCGGCCTCGCCGCCCTTGGCCAGTTTCCAGGGCTCGTGGTGGTCGTAGTCGGCGTTGACCTTGTCGGCGAGCTCCATGATGCGGCGCACCGCCTTGCCGAACTCGCGGCCTTCGTAGAGAGCGGCGATCTCGGCCGCGGGCTCGCGCACCTCGGCCACGATCGTGCCGGGCTCGCCGGTCGTGTCGCCGAGGCGGCCGTCGAACTGCTTGGCCAGAAAGCCGGCGGCGCGGCTGGCGATGTTCACGTACTTGCCGACCAGGTCGCTGTTGACGCGGGCCACGAAATCGTCGGGGTTGAAGTCGATGTCCTCGACGTGGGCGTTCAGCTTGGCGGCGATGTA
>JBDTCA010000071.1:0-5415 GCA_039923815.1 Caldimonas sp.
CGCTCCACACGCGTGCCGATCAGCGCCAAGGTCGTCGCGAACATGCTCGAGGCCGTCGGCGTCGAGCGCTTGCTGACGATGGACCTCCACGCCGACCAGATCCAGGGCTTCTTCAACATCCCGGTCGACAACATCTATGCCTCCCCGGTGCTGCTCTCGGACCTGCAGAGCAAGCGCTACGACGATCTCGTCGTCATCTCGCCGGACGTCGGTGGCGTCGTTCGCGCGAGGGCATTGGCCAAGCAGGCCGGCTGCGATCTCGCCATCATCGACAAGCGGCGGCCGAAGGCGAACGTGTCGGAAGTGATGCACGTCATCGGCGACATCGAAGGCCGCAACTGCGTGATCATGGACGACATGATCGATACCGCCGGCACCCTGGTGAAGGCGGCCGACGTGCTCAAGGAACGTGGCGCCAAGAAGGTCTACGCCTACTGCACGCACGCCGTGTTCTCGGGCCCCGCGATCGAGCGCATCCAGGCTTCCAAGCTCGACGAGGTCGTCGTCACCGACACCATTCCGCTCGGCGACGAAGGCCGCAACTGCAGCAAGGTTCGCCAGCTGTCGGTCGCGTTTCTCTTCGCGGAAACGATTCGGCGCATCTCCGATGGCGAGTCGGTCACGTCGCTCTTTGCCGAGCAGAACAGCAATTTCTAGCCGCGGGGCATCGCCCCGTTTTCACGAGGAGCCTGGTCGCGGGCCCTCATCTTTGGAGTCAACATGAAATTCACAGCTTTCGAGCGCACGTTGCAGGGGACCGGAGCGAGCCGCCGCCTGCGCATCGCGCAAAAAGTCCCGGGGATCGTCTATGGAGCCGGCACGCCGTCCATGATCGAGCTCGACCACAACGCCCTCTTCTTCGCCCTGAAGAAGGAAGCGTTCCACTCGTCCCTGCTCGACATGGAGCTTGCCGGCAAGACCGAACAGGTCCTGCTGCGCGACTACCAGATGCATCCGTTTCGGCCGATCGTGCTTCACATCGACTTCCAGCGAGTGGATGCAACCACCAAGGTCACGAAGAAGGTGCCACTGCACTACGTGAACGAAGAGACGTCGCCTGCGGTCAAGACCGACGGCTGCGTCGTCAACCACGTCGTCAACGAACTCAACATCCAGTGCCTGGCTTCGCAACTGCCGGAGTTCATTTCGGTCGACCTCGGCGAGCTCGTCAAGGGCCAGTCGCTGCACGTGAGCGACATCAAGCTTGGCGCCGGCATCAAGATCGTCACGCACGGCAAGCCGAATCCGGTGATCGCCTCGGCGAACGTCGCGGCAGCCGAAGTCGAGGAGGTGGTGACGGCACCCGTCGTCACCGCGGCGCCGGGCGACAAGACCAAGGCCAAGAAGACCGAAAAGCAGAACAAGAAGTAGGCGAGGCCTCCGCTCGAGGGCCGGCCAGGGAGCTTCCCGGGCCGGCCTTTTTTCATGTCTCAGCTGTTCGCCTGAAGTTCCGCGGCGCCTTTTTCTGCGTCCTTGACCGGCCCGCGGCGGACCTTCGTTCGCCATCGCCGGCCGGTAAGTTCGGTCAGCCCGCGCTCGAGCTTCTGGCGGATGCCGAGCGAGAGCGTGGGGCCGACGAAGGTGTAGAAGCCGGCCTCGAACAAACATTGCCCGCGGTGGTACTTGAGGCCCGTGTCGACACCCATCAGTCCGCGCAGCAAGGTCTTGTGTGTATTGCCGACGGCGGGGGCGAGGTAGGCGCGGCAGGACGTGTTGCCGACGCAGATCATGAAATACGTGGCTCGGCTCGGCCGCATGCGCGCTGCGTTGAGCCCGTCGATCGCCTTGGCGCGCACGCGCTTTTGAATGGCGATGCTCGCTTTTTCTTTCGGGTCGGTCGCCATCGGCCTTCACCTGGAGTCGCTTCCGGAGCTTATCGCGCGCGAGACTGTGACGGGTAGGTACGAGTCAGGTCACGATGTCGGCGCCGCTCCACGACGCGGCTCGATAATCCGAGGGTGATTCGACTCATCGTCGGCCTGGGCAACCCCGGCCCCCAATACGACGCCACGCGTCACAACGCGGGCTTCTGGTTCGTCGACGAAGTGGCGCGCAAACTGTCGGTGACACTGGTCCCGGAGCGAAGCTACTTCGGCATGGCCGGCCGTGTCAGTGCCGGCGGGCAGCCGGTCTGGCTCCTCGAGCCCACGACCTTCATGAACCTGTCGGGCAAAGCGGTTGCCGCCCTCGCCCGCTTCTTCAAGATCGAACCTGCCGAGATCCTGGTCGCACATGACGAGCTCGATCTTTTGCCCGGCCAGGCCAAGATGAAGCTCGGCGGCTCTCATGCAGGCCACAACGGTCTGAAAGACATCCAGGCGCAGCTCGGCAGCGCTGATTTCTGGCGGCTGCGCATCGGCATCGGCCATCCGGGTGTGAAGGCCGAGGTCATCGACTACGTGCTGCGGCGGCCATCGGCGGAACAGCGCGTCGAGATCGACAAGGCAATGGAACAGGCTCTGGGTGCGCTCGACCTCGTCATCGCCGGCGACATGGAACGGGCGATGATCAAGGTTCACGCCCGGCCGCCACGACCCAAGCCGCCACCCGCACCGAAACCGCCACCCGACCCACCTGAAGAAGGAACATCATGAGTTCGCGCACCTTCATGGTCCTCATCGCCTTCACGCTCGCGGGCGCAACGGTGACCGCGACGGCTCAAGCGGTCTATCGCTGCGGCAACGAGTACACGACAGTCCCGTGCCAGGGCGGCTCGCCGGTCGACGTCGGCAACAGCGCGGTGGTCGGACGCGCCGCCGAGGGCCGACAGCAAGCACGACGGGAGCGGCGCCTCGCCGACGAGATGGTGCGCGATCGACGCGCCCGTGAGGCGGCTCTGACGCCGGCTGGGCCGACGTCGCTGGGCCCTCTCAGACCTCAGCCGACGCCGTCTGCGGTTTCGGGCAGCAAGAAGCCGAAGAAAAAGCCGAAACCCAGGACAGGCGTGGTCGGTGAAGACGATTTCGTCGCCACCGTGCCAAAAGCGAAGAAGAGGAACTAGACCGGTTCGACGCTCGGCTCCGGCTGCGTCGGAACGGCGCCGACATGGACAGCGGCCTGCAACCGGCGGTACTTGACCCAGAGCGATTCGTTCGACTCCGCATGGGCCGGATCGAGCGGGATGCAGGCCACAGGACACACCTGCACGCATTGCGGCTCATCGAAGTGGCCCACGCACTCGGTGCACTTGCGCGGATCGATCACGTAGATCGACTCGCCCATCGAGATCGCGTCGTTCGGGCACTCCGGCTCGCAGACATCGCAGTTGATGCATTCGTCGGTGATCAGCAGCGCCAAGTCTTGTCCCTTTCCAGCCCTTGCCCTAGCTGTCCGAGCGCCTGACGCGTTCCTGCAGGCGGGCGAGCACCAAGGGTGACACGAATTTGGAGACATCACCCGAGAGGCTGGCAATCTCGCGGACAAAGGTGCCCGAGACGAACTGGAACTGGTCGCTCGGTGTCAGGAACACGGTTTCCACGTCAGGCATCAGCTGCCGGTTCATTCCGGCCATCTGGAATTCGTATTCGAAGTCGCTGACGGCGCGCAGGCCACGCACCACGACCTTGCCGCCTTGCTCGACGACGAAATCCCGCAGCAGGCCCCGAAATGCCATCACCTCGACGTTCGGATGCTTGGCCGCGAGTTCCTGCGCGATCTCGAGCCGCTCCGCGATCGAGAACATGGTCCGCTTGTGGTGGCCCGCAGCAACGGCGACGATCAGCCGCTCGAACAGACGGCCGGCTCGGCGCATCAGGTCCTCGTGCCCCAGCGTCATCGGGTCGAAGGTGCCGGGGTAGACGGCAGTCAGTCGGGTCACGGTCGTCATGCGCTCTCCACGCGGTCAGGCGGCGCGGGCAGTGTAGTTCGCCGAACTGCCCTCACCCCGGCGCAGGTCGCACCGCGGCAGACACTATCCCGATGCCGGAGCCCGGGCCCGCGCCCGGCGTTCAAATCGACCCGGGTCGGTGCGCGTCATGACGCCCATGACGAAATCGGCGGCGTCTTCAGGAGCCATCACCCGGGTGCGCTCGAAAGCCTCGAACTCGGCGGCGATGCCGAGCGCGTCGATGTCCGACAACTGCGAATCGAGTTCGATGATTCGACGGGCACATCGCTCTTTCCATGCCCGCGAAAGCGGCGTTTCCTCATTCATTGGCGTTTCCTCGGATTCCCGGCAACCGTAGGCCGTGAGTGGAGAACCGTCTGTCGGCTCGATGGCGCGCCGGTTGTCAGGGCCGTCCGACAGACCCGAACGGGTCGGGCTCGCTTGTGGCCCGGCGCAGCAAATTGAAGTGGACCGCGCCAGCCCGTGCCGAGCGGAACAGCTGCCAGCCCGGCTCCCAGGAACGGGTGTCGCTCGCGGTGCCGGACTCGACGTAGACGAAGCCGTGGGGAGTGATGAGTCTGGCCGCCGCAGCCAGCGCCGGCGCCAACAACTTCGAATCGAACGGCGGGTCGAGGAAGACCAGTTCGAACGATTCCGCCGCGGCCCGAGCCATCCACTGGACGGCGTCGGCACGCTCGATCCGCAGCGTCTCGGCGTGCAGCCTAGCCTTGCTCGCCGCCAGGCTCGACAGCAGTGCCGGGTCGCGCTCGAGCAGCACCACCTCGGCAGCTCCACGCGAAGCCGCCTCGAAGCCGAGCGCGCCAGAGCCTGCAAAGGCGTCGAGGCAGCGCCAGCCGACGAGCGACTGGCCGAGCCAGTTGAACACGGTCTCGCGGACACGATCGGGCGTCGGCCTCAGCCCGGGACGATTGGCCACGGGCAGCTTGCTGCGCTTCCAGGCGCCTCCGATGATGCGAACTTCGCGCGGCAACTCGGCGTGCGCAGCATTCGCGGCCTTGCCGCCCTTGCCGGGTGCCGTTCTTGCGCCCTGGCCACCGCGTGCGACCTTCGCCGCGGTCATGGTCGCACCGCGATGCCGTCGCGCGCAAGGAGGGCCTTGGCGTCGCGCACCGAGAACTCGCCGTAGTGGAAGATGCTTGCCGCCAGCACCGCGTCAGCGCCGCCGATGCGGATGCCTTCCGACAGATGCTCGAGCGAGCCGACGCCGCCCGAGGCGATCACCGGCACCTCGATCGCATCGGCGACGGCGCGTGTCAACGCGAGGTCGAAACCGATGCGCGTGCCGTCCCGGTCCATGCTCGTGAGCAGGATCTCGCCGGCGCCGAACGCCGCCATCCGCTTCGCCCACTCGACGGCATCGAGGCCCGTGTTGCGCCGGCCGCCGTGGCTGTAGACGTCCCAGCCTTCTTCGCCGGGTCGTCGCTTGGCATCGATGGCGACCACGATGCACTGCGCGCCGTACTTCGCCGACGCCTCGCGGATGACCTCCGGATCGGCGATGGCAGCCGAGTTGAAGCTGACCTTGTCGGCACCGGCGTTGAGCAGGCGGCGCACGTCGGCCACGGTGC
>JBDTCA010000072.1:0-4264 GCA_039923815.1 Caldimonas sp.
ACCCGGGCGCTGCCGCCGGACGCGACCTGCAGGTCCTCGCCAGCGGCCATCACCAGGTTCTCGCCAGCGAGCAGCGCCACGTCTTGCCCGGCGGCAATGGCCAGGCCCGCCTTGGCGGCGATCATGACGATGGGGTCGGTGAGCTGCGGCACCTTGTCGTCGCCCGAGGCCGTCGACTTGCTCTGCGCGTCGGCCTGGGCCGCGTCGAGCGACTCGGTCGAGACCATGCCGCGGATGGCGGTGAGCAGCGCCGGCACCGGCGCTTCCTTGTCGCTGAGCACGCTTTGCGTGGCCTTGAGGCTGCCGACGGCCGAAGCCAGGGCGACGGTCTGGTGGGTCTTGGCGGCGCCGCTGAGCGTGCTGGTCAGCGTCTTGAGCTGGGCGGCGAGCGCGATGCCGGCCGCGTTGTCGCCGGAGGGCTCGGCGGGCGCGATGCCGTAGCTGCTGAGCAGCACGCCGCGGGCGCCGCGCACGGTGCCGTAGGCGTCGGTGCGCAGCTCGAAGCCGAGACCGCGAAAGCTGCCGCGGTGGTTGTCGGCCTGGTGGATGAGGTGGCCGAGGTTGAGCTGGGTGGCGAACTGGCTGGTGGCGAGCTGGGTGCGCAGCTGACCGTTGCTGTCGTCGAAGACGAGCTGGTTGAAGCCGCTGCCGCCGAACTCCTTGGTCTTCCAGCCCGACAGCGCCGCGGCGTTGCGCTGGCCACCAGCAGAGATCTCGCCCGGGGCGGCGCCGTGCCACGGCGGAGAGTTGCCGCCGGCGAGGTTGCCCTGGCCACTGGGTGAAGCGTCGCCCGACCTGGCGAAGACGCTGGCGTCGCTGTCGGCCGGCTGGCCGCCCGGGGTGGCCTGCACGCCGCCTTCACCACGGCCCTGGTAAAGCGCTGCCTTGACGTAGGGGCGGTCGAGGTCGTCGTCGAAGAAGTCGACGAGCACCTGCTGGCCGATGCGGGGAATGAATTGAAGGCCCATGCCGGCGCCGGCAAAGGGCTGCACGACGCGGACCCACGTCGACGCCTCGCCCGCCGGCTGGAAGTCGTGGCGGATGCAGATGCGGCCGAGCTTGTCGGTGTAGATCTCCGCGCCACCACCGGCGCCACCGTTGCTGTCGCTGCCCACGACCTCGGCCGTCAACGGCCCGGGCGCCTTCGGTCGCGGCTGCGGCTGCGGGCGCCACGGCACATGGGCGCGGGTCGACTCGAAGAAGTTGCCGTAGCCGGTGGCGACGGCCTGGGCGCGCACTTCGGCGTCGACCCACGGCGCCAGCTGGCCCGCGGCGCTGCCGCCCGCGCTACTTGCGGCCAGGCGAGCGCTCAGCTCCTTCGGCAGGTTGTTGATGCCGGCATGCACGACGGACGTGACCAGGAAGCGCGTCCGGTCGTTGTCGTTCGCGCTACCCGAACCGCTGGCCGACGCCTTCGGCCCCAAGTCGTCGAGCGGGCTGTCGGTGAGCGTGAAAGTGCGGCCCGGCTGCAGGGTGCGCACGGTCGAGCGGCCGAGCCAGCTCTTGTTGCGGACCTCGATCGCCTCCTGCGCCAGCGTCGCTGCGCGCGTGGCGTGGTCGGCGCTTGCGTAGGCATAGGCCCGCGCCGGCCGGTAGACCTCGAGGTGCGGCGCGCCTTCGCCGCCGAAGTCGTGGTTCGTCGGCACGCTGGCCGCGACGGCGCGCTTGGTGGCGTAGTCCCAGGCCAGCGTCGTCGTCGTCGACGCCTGCAGCACGCGCAGGCCACCGAAGGCCTGCACTGCGTCGCGTGTCTCGACGGCCGACGAGCGATGAAAGCGGATGCCGCCATCGGCCTCGCTGGTCGCGTCTTCCGGACAGCTGGCCACCGACGGGCTGTCGGCGAAGACGACGAGGCCGTGGCCGCTCGGAGCCTTCTCGTCTTCCTCGAGACGCATGCCGAGGCCCTCTTCGGCGAGCAGCCGGGTGACGAAGGCGAGGTCGGTCTCGCGGTACTGCACGGTGTAGCTGCGCCGCTCGCCGCTGCCGGCATGCGGACTCTCGGCAAGGTGGGTGGCGACATCGTCGGCCCAGCGCCACTGCGCCCTGGCGGCGTAGTGCGCGAACACGTTCTCGACGATCTCGATCGTGGTCTTCTCCTGCCAGACCCGGCTGCGCCGGCTGTGCGCGAGCAGCGCCGTCCACGGCCGGAGCGTCAGCCGATAACGGGCGAAGCCGCCGTCGGCCTCACCGGAAGCGGCCGAAAAGACGATGCCGCTTCGCGCCAGCAGTCTGCCATCGGCCAGCGCCAGCTGCAGCGTCGCCTTGGCGCCGAGCAGGGCCTGCAGGTCGAGCCTGGCGTCGAGTCCGAGGGTCGAGAGCTCGAGCGTCCATGGCTCGTCGAGTGCTTCGCGCAGGCTCCAGGCCTCGACCAGCAACTCGCCCAACGCACCGTCGCCCCCGAGGCGATACAGGCGGGTGTCGCTGTCGAACGCCAAGCCGGCGAACGTGGGCATCAAGGTCGAGGCAATGTCCATCCGCAACCATTATTGGCGCGGTCACGCCCGGGGGCGCTGCCGTTCAGATATCCGGTTTGGCGGGATCACCGAGCGGCCACGGATTACCCGCCGCCGGCTCGACGATGCGCCATCCGCCGGTCGCCAGCACCTCGCCGAGCCCCTTCACCCGCCCCATGTGCCCGCCCAGCGCCCGGTAGTCGCTCTCGCGCATGGTGAATTCGATCGGCGACACGATCGCCGGGGTCGGCACCGAGCCGAAGCTGTGGGCCGGCATCTTCGCGACGTCGACCATCACCGTGATGCCGCCGCCCGGCCACACGTAGACCGGGGCGCCGCCGCAGGTCACCTCGACGAGCATGTTCTTGATCGACCGTGTCAGCGCGATCGGGTTCTCGGTGACGCCGGCGCGCAGGCTGCCGCCGGCGCCGGCGACGTAGAGCACCGAGCACAGCGACGGCTCGCAGTTCTCGCCGATGCGCTCGACCACTTTTGCGACGGCCAGGGGCATCTCGGCCGGTTGCGGCACGAGATCGTCGTCGAGCACGAACCACGCCGAGTCCTCGCCGGTCGTCGAGACCATGAGCAGGCGCAGGCCGGGGCGGGCGCCGCGGTCGGCTTCCCAGCCTTCGACGATGGCGAGCGGGTCGACGATGTCGGTGCCGCCCCAGCCGGCGCCCGGCTGCGCGACCTGGAAGTAGCGGCCCGGCGTCGACCTTCGACCGCGCATGCGGATGCCCGACGGCGGCATGGCGAGGAACTTGCCGGCCTGGTGCTCGCTCAGCACGCCGGTGATGTGATCGTCGACGACGACAACCTCGTCGACGTGGCCGAACCACTGCGGCGCGAAGATGCCGATCGCCGCCGAGCCGCAGCCGACGCGCATGCGCCTCTCCGCGACGCCGTCGACGATCGGCGCCTTGTCGGCCGCGACGATCACCGTCGCGCCGCCTTCGATGGCGAGCTCCACAGGCTCCTTGTTGCCGAGGGCCATCATCATCTCGCAGGCGATGCGGCCTTCTTTCTTGGAGCCGCCGGTGAGGTGGTCGACGCCGCCGAGGCTCAGGAACTGCGAACCGTATTCGATGGTGCTGACATGGCCGACCGCCTCGCCCTGGTGCCGCACCGTCGCCTGCTCCGGGCCGAGGTAGCGGTCGGTGTCGATCTTCACCTTGAAGCTGCAATAGCTGAAGATGCCTTCGGTGACGACGGTGACGAGATCGATGCCCTCGTGCCGCGACGAGACGATGAACGGTGCCGGCTTGTAGTCGGGGTAGGTCGTGGTCGAGCCGACGCCGGTCACGAACACCGGCGCGTCGGCGGCCGCCGAAGTGTCGAGCAGCGAGCCGTCCCAGGCGCCGTCCTGCGCGGCCTGCCAGGCGACGAGATCGGTGCCGGGGCGGGCGACCAGATGCAGCAGGTCGGTGCGCGTGAGCACGCCGTCGACGTTGCCGTAACGGTCGCAGGCGCCGAGCTTGCCGGGGCTGATCTGGCAGAGCACCGGGCAGGCCTCGCATCTCACCTTGCCTTTGGCGACGGCTTCGGCCGGGCGCGCAGCATCGAGTGCGACCGGCTGGCCGTCCGACCGCGCCGCGAAGCCGTCGCCGTCGTTCATGGCTTGCGCTTCAGCAGCTCGGCACGCAGCCGGCTCGGCGTCACCGGCACCTCGCGCATGCGCACGCCCGTCGCGGCGTGGATCGCGTTGAGGATCGCCGGCGCCGTCGCCACCAGCGCCGGCTCGCCGACGCCCTTGGCGCCCCATGGCCCGAGCGGCTCCGGGTCCTCGATCAGGTGCACGGTGATCGGCGGCA
>JBDTCA010000073.1:0-3517 GCA_039923815.1 Caldimonas sp.
GACGCCCGTGTCGCCATCGAGGCCCCGCGAAGGACGCGGTGGCTCCCGAAGGCCGGCAGCGAATAGGTCCGCCACGGCCCGGGGACGAAGCCGGGGTACGGGCGAAACGTGCTGGCCGTCCATTCCCAGACATCGCCCCAGCGAAAACCTCGCGTCGCGCCCTGATGCGCCGCCGCTTCCCACTCCACCTCGGTCGGCAGGCGCCGACCCGCCCATCGGCACCAGGCTTCGGCCTCGTGACAGCTCACGTGCACCGCCGACTGCGTTTGCGGCACCCTTGCCAACGCGCCGAAGCGTCTTTGCAGGACGCCATGCCGGAGCTGGTCGACATGGCGCGGCGTGCGTCGGCCCTCGCGGGTGAGCCAGTCCCAGCCGGTGTCGCCCCAGTGGCGCGGGTCGTCGTAGCCGCCGTCTTCCACGAACTCGCCGTACTGCGCCCACGTCACGGCCTGGGCATCGATTTCAAACTCGGGCACGTCGACGGGATGCGGCTCGCGCTGGTTGTCGAAGCGGAAGCCCGGGCCGCCCGTGCCGAGCAGCCAACGGGTGGCCGCGAACACCAGCGGCGCCCGCACCGAGGTGGTCACGACGCGTGGCACCAGACCGCTGTCGAATCCGAGCGACTGCGCGACCACGGCCAGCGTCTCGAGCTGCATCTCCTCGTGGAAAAGGGCGAGGCGATGAAAGTACAGCGCCTCGTCGTCGTCGTCGTTCGTGCTGTCGAGAAGCTCGAGGGTGGTCTCCAGCGTGTCGACCAGGAACTGCCGCGTCGCCTGCAGGTCGGGACCCTCGACAGCCGCCACGGCGCGATCGCGCCGTGTCACGACGTCGGGGTCGTACCAACCGTCGGCACCGGCCAGGATCGATGCCAGCCGCGGCGCTCCCGAATCGGCGTGCTCACCGCGCCTGCGCTGCATGTTGCGAGCGATCCAGCGCTCCTGGAACCAGCCGATGTGACCAAAGGTCCAGAGTGGCGGATCGAGCTCGGCAGCGATCGCCTCCGGCAGCCCTGCCACCAGCTGAAGCCAGTCGCCGCCGGGTGCCGCTTCGATCGCCGCGGCCCAGCGCAGCGTCTGGTTGCGGGCTTCGATGAGGGCCAGCGACAGCACGTCCTTGCCGGCCGTGCGCAGTCGCTGGTGGTCGAGAGCAAAGGCGGAAGGCATGGGGAGGAGGCGTTTCACGGTCGTCGGCGAGGGGCGTTTTTAACAGGCCCGACCGCTGCGCGGCGACCATGGCGATCCACCGTCGACCCGCCAGCGTCGCGTCGGAAGTCCCCGCCCGTCGCGCCGCTCAGCCCAGTGGCGTCGCCCGCTCGCCGCCGCGGCAATTGATCGGCAGGTACTTCAGCGGCACGCTGGTCTTGTTGAGGCCTCTCACCGACATCCGGTTCGGCGGTTCTGCGTTGCCGCAGACCCAGGCCACCGGCACGATCTGCGCATCCTCGACCACGCCCGGCCGCAGCGTCAGGGTCTTGCCGCGGATGTTGGCGTTGGCGTGGTTGCCGAAGGTGACCTGGATCGCGCCCGATTCCACCGCCACCGAGCTGATGTAGTTGTTGACGATGCGGTCGGGCGACGGCAGGCCCGCGGCAGCGTTGTCGACCGGCAGCCGGGCCGTCATCGCCCACGACAGCGCCACCGGCGCCTTCGCGATCTCGGCCAGCTTGACCGCGTCGACGATCTGGTCGCGCACGAACTTGTCCGGCATGCCGGGCAAGGCGATCAAGGCCAGGACGACGACGATCGCCAGCACCACCATCAGCTCGAGCAGCGAG
Organism: Caldimonas sp.; assembly: GCA_039923815.1. GTDB lineage: Bacteria > Pseudomonadota > Gammaproteobacteria > Burkholderiales > Burkholderiaceae_C > Schlegelella_A. Next base: position 1,775 of record JBDTCA010000073.1, read on the forward strand.
AAGCCGCGACGCGATCGGCGGTAAGGTGCGGAGGTCGACGCGGTCATGGAGACGAGGTGCGCATGCAGGACGGACTGGAAATGGCCAAGGCACTCGGCTTCAGCTGGCCCAGCCCGGCCTACATTCTCGGCCTCATCGTTTTCGGTTGTGCCGGCATCGGTGCGTACTACTACGGTAAACGGCGCGAGCGGCCGCGCACCAAGTGGCTCGGCGTCGCCCTCATGCTCTACCCGTACGCGGTCTGGCAGACGTGGCTGCTGTGGCTCGTCGGCGTCGCGCTCTGCATCGGCATCTGGTTCGACCCAGGCTGACCCCGACCAAGCGGACAGCTCACGCGCCGCTCTCCACCGCCCGGCTGCGGCGCCGTCCTACGAAGCTCGTCCTCGGGCGCGAATACCGTTTCGGACCGCTTCGGAGATCGCCATGAAACTGCCCTGCCGTTCCCTTTTCAGCCTCGCTGTCGCCGGCCTTCTTGCGACGACCACCGCGTCCTCCGTGTTCGCAGCCGACGCCGCCACTGCGGCCCGATCGACGTATGCCAAGGAGCGCGCCGATTGCAATGCCGGCCGCACCGCCGAAGACCGCGCCACCTGCCTCAAGGAAGCCGGTGCGGCCATGGGCGAACGCAAGCGAAACAGCCTCGACAACAAGGGCTCGGCGCGTCAGAACGCCGTCGACCGCTGCGGCGCCCTGCCCGGCAAGGACAAGACCGACTGCCTGGCGCGCATCGAAGGCCCGACCCACCCGAACCAGAAAACGACGACCTCGGGCAGCGTTGCCGGTGGCGGCGTGCTGCGCGAGACCACGACGACGACTGTCGGTCCGGCTGTGATCGTGCCCGTGACGCCAGGGGCCAGCGCACCGCGCTGAAGCCGCTCCCCCGGCTTCACCGGGGGCTTTGCAGGGACGCCGGCCAGAGGTCGGCGCTACCATCGCCGGCTCGCTTTTCGCGACACGCCGTGGCTGCCATTCACATCACCGACATCGAATCGGCCATCAACTGGTGGCGAGATGCCAAGCCGTCCGTCGACGGCATCACGGCGTGCCGAGAAGTGCTGGCGCTGGCCGAGGTCTACGCCCTGCTCGTCTACTACCACGAGAGCGAGTGCGACGACGACTCGATGCCGGCCGCTGCGCTCGACGCTTGGCTCGGCTGGTACCGCACCACGCCTGACGCGCCGTGCATCGCCATCTGCTCGACGAGCCAGGGCGACGCCGTCTGCAAGGGCTGCGGCCGCACCTTCCTCGAGGTGCAGGAGTGGACGTCGATGACACCGGCAGAAAAACGCACGACGTGGCGTCGCATCACGCGCGAAGGCACCGCCTGGCGCTTCAACCGCTACGCCGAACGCGCGCTCGACGGCGCCGTCCCCGCTCCACCCGCCGACCCCGCCGACGACGCCCGACACGCCGTGCATCGCGATCTGCTCGACCAGCCAGGGCGACGCCGTGTGCAAGGGGTGTGGCCGGACGTTCGGCGAGGTCCAGCGGTGGACCGAGATGACACCGGCGGAGAAGCGCTCGACGTGGCGCCGGATCACCCGGGAGGGAACGGCCTGGCGCTTCAACCGCTACGCCGAGCGCGCCGCCGAGGGCACGCCTGACCCCGATGCGGCCGATGCGACCGCCGCGGTCGCTGCCGGTCGACCGCCGCGCCGCGCCGCGTCGGCATGACGGCGCCCAGCGCGATCCAGAACGCCCGCCGGATCGCCGATCTCGCGTGGCCGGTGTTCGTCGGCCAGA
>JBDTCA010000074.1:0-8903 GCA_039923815.1 Caldimonas sp.
CGTAGGCGATCAGGTTCACAGCGGTATGGCGATGCGTGAACTTGAACGCATTGCTCAGAAGATTTCCCAAAGAACCCAGCAACAGGTCCCGATTCGCATCCACGCGAAGTCCCGGGTCCACGGGCGCCACCAGCAGCACGCAACCGTTCACATCGGCTTCGAGCTGGGCGGCGGTTCTGGCATCTTCAATGAGGGCGGCCAGCGAGAAGATGGTCCGCGGGATCGGATCGGAGCTCCCCGCGCGCACTTCAGCGAGGGATGAGTCGACGAGGTTGCGCATCGAAGCAAGACTTCGTTTGAGCACCGAGCCCGTTGCACCCGACAGAGTCAATCCTCCCAGTTCCATGGCACGCACGGAGAGGTTTGCCATCTGTAATGCATTGCGAAGCTCATGCACAAGAAACCCCAGCCTCTCGTTCGCCTCTGCAGAGAGCCGACACGCGACCTCGGAATCGCGCTGCGCGCTGAATTCCGAGACCGCATCCGCTATGGCGTTGTCCAGGCACCGATTCAAGGTTCGGAACTCATCAACCTGGAAAGGCGCATCCCTCTGATGCGCCAACTCGGTGATTGCCTGGCACAGATCCCCGTAGTCGTGAACCACCTGCTCAACCGTGAAGCCCAGGGCCAGCAGTGCCTTGCCGTGAGCAGCAGCAGACACGCCGATCTCCGACAGCGCAAGGGTGTCTCCGCCCGATGGACCCGAAAGCAGAACGGCGACGTCGTCGATTCCAGCGCGTTCCGCGATGAGCGTGCGCATCAGTTGATCCAGAAACAGCGGGATACCGTTGCTGAGCTGCGCATCAGTGGCGCTGCGATGCGCGCGCTTCGAAACCTTGGCCTTGCACATCGCGATCAGTTCATCGCGATTGTTGGCAAGAAATGTGTGCATCATGGGGTTCATCCGGACAGGCAGCTGCCGGACACCTCCAGCAATCAAGCAGCATTGCCCGCACGGTGATTCCCGTCTGTGCGCCGACGAACATTGCAGGCTGCACTTCTATCAGGACAGGCTTTTTCTCCGAGTTGCGTTCGGTGACGCACATACGCCGACGCCAATGCCGGGAGGATCTTCGGCCGGTGCACCTCTTCCGATATGAGTGCGCTCGCTGCGTGCGGCGAGGGCGCATTGCCCAGACCTGCCGGAAAACTTGCAGCTTCTGGGTCGAGTGGCTGCTTTTATGCGCCGATTCCAACGTCGCGCAGGTCAACTCCGGGTCGGCAGCCGGTGCCCGTCAGCTTCGGCCGATTTCCGCAATCAGTCCGCAGGCGGCATCGCGTTGCCTGTCGCTCGCACTTCATGCGGCGGGTGTGGCCACCATCGGGAGGTCGCCTCGTCTCTCAGCACTTCGCCGATCCAGAGCCTCGTGCAGACGTTGATGAGCCACCCCATCCGAAGCGACCGGCACCTGGTTTCTCGCATGGAGATAGTGGTCCGTGAAGACGTCCAGGTATGCCTCCATCGTCTTGGCCGCAAGGTGGTCACCCGCGAGATCGAGACACAGCGCCGCCACCTCGCTGGTGCAGAAATGATCGCCGCAGCGTGACCGGCGCAGTTTGTATCGAGAGGCCTGGGGCGGCTCCAGGCTGAGCACCGGGAAACCGTCGAGACAGGGGCTTCGCTTGAACATCTTGCAAGCCTCGGACCAGGTCCCGTCGAGCAGGATGAACATCGGGCGCTTGGTCGCGCCAGCCTCGTCCTGGGCCTGTGTCCGGACAGTGCGCACGACTCGTTCCGGTGCCGCGTACTGGCCCGGGAACACGACATAGCAGTCCCAGGCCGGATCGCTCAACAGGGCGAGGAGCAGAGGATCGGTTTCGGTCCGGGACCAGCCGAAGGCAAAGGTGTCGACGACGAGATCCGCGATCAGCCAACCGGTGTTGGTGGGCTTGAGCGGCTCGATGTCGGCCATCAGCAGGCACACCGCCGCGCGCGTGGACATCGACGTGCGCAAGCTGCACATGCAGTGCGTCGGGACCAGCCGGCAACCCGCGCAGCGCTCGCGCTTGAAGCCGCCGCGCGCGAGGAACGGCCTGGTCGACTTGGCCAGGCGCGCCGCGCGCAGGCGAGAGACGGCGTGAGACACGCGTGGCCGGAGAAGGTCGTGGCTTCAGCCAGTCACTTCGCGAACAGCATGTTGATGTCGGCGAACGCCTTCACCTCGATCGCGTTGCCCGACGGATCGAGGAAGAACATCGTCGACTGCTCGCCCGGCTCGCCCTGGAAGCGGGTGTAGGGCTCGATCACGAACTCGACGCCCCGGCCCTTGAGGCGTGAAGCGAGCTCTTGCCACTGCGCCACGGGCAACACGATGCCGAAGTGCCGCACCGGCACGCCGTGGCCGTCGACGTCGTTGCGCTGCGAGGAACCCGCGGCGTCCGGCGCGAGGTGGGCGACGATCTGGTGGCCATAGAAGTTGAAATCGACCCAGTCGGGGGCGCTCCGCCCTTCCGGGCATCCGAGCAACTCGCCGTAGAAGCCTCGTGCGAGCCCGATGTCATGCACGGGAAAAGCCAGATGGAACGGCGACAACGGTGCGGGGTTGGTGGTCGGTGCGAGCATGTCTCGGGCGCAAGGTGGTGGGGATGTCGTCATCCTACGAGCGAACGGCCGGCCGGGCAAAAGCAGCGAGCTTCGCCTCCCGCTAGGGCCGGGCGGCGACGACGCCGTCGACCAGCCAGTCCATCGCCCGGATCGCGGCGTCGTCGAGGTGGCCTGCGGCGAGACGGACGCGGCCGGCGTTGTCGACAAGACGGCCGCTGAAAGGCAGCAGTCGGCCCTCGACGATCGCGGCACGTCTCGCCGCGGTGGCGGTTCTCACGGTGGCCGGCAAGGCCGGATCGAGGCCAGCGATGTCGACGAGGCCGCTCGCGATGCCGCCCCAGACCGGCGCTGCCGTCCAGCGGCCGTCGATCACGCTCTCGGCGATGCGCGTGTAGAAGCCGCCCCAGTGATGGACGATGGCAACGAGCTGGGCATCGGGCGCGATCGCATGCATGTCGCTCGGGTAGGGAATCACGCGCACGTGGCGACCGCGAAAGTTGGCCTGGGCCGCCTGCGCCACGGCGGTCGAGCCGCTGTGCTGCGTCAGGACGTCGGCGCCCTGGTCGATCAGCGCCTGTGCCGCCTCGCGCTCCTTGACCGGGTCGAACCAGGTGTTCAGCCACAGCACGCGAACCCGGGCGCGCGGATTCGCGGCCCGCATGCCGAGCGCGAAGGCGTTGATGCCCTGCACGACTTCCGGCACCGGGAAGCCGGCGACGTAGCCGGCGATGCCGCTGCGGCTGGCCTGGCCGGCGACGAAGCCGGCCAGCCAGCGGGCCTCGTAATAGCGGGAGTCGTAGGTGGCGAGGTTGGCTGCCGACTTGTAGCCGCCGGCGTGCTCGAACTTGACGGCGGGCGAATCGGCGGCAACGCGCAAGGCCGGCTCGAGATAGCCGAAGCTCGTCGCGAAGACCAGGCCGGCGCCCTGGCGCACGAGGTCGCGCATCACCCGCTCCGAATCGGCGCCCTCGGCAACGCCCTCGACGGCGATCGTCTTCACCCGTCGACCCAGCGCGCGCTCCATTTCGCGGCGGCCGAGCTCGTGCTGATACGTCCAGCCGGCCTCGCCGATGGGTGTGACGTAGACGAAGCCGACGACCAGCGCAGGCGCAGCGGCCCGGTTCTTCGGCGGCGGTGACACCGGCCCGGCCGCGTGCAGCGAGGCAGTGCAGGCAACGACGCCCACGCTCGCGAGCAGCGCACGCGCGCCGCCGCGGATGAGGTTTTTCAACATGGTTGACCTCGACATGGCCCCGGATGGCAAGCGCCGGCTGCGGGGGCACGCGGGCCGGCCCTTGATGATAGGTGCGCGTCACCGAGCCGATGCGCGGCGCGGCGTCGATGCGCGGGCAGCGACAGCGGCCAGATACTTGCAGCCTCGTGCTCTATTTCGAAAGATCGCCTTGAACATCCCCGCCCTGCAGGATCAGCTCCGCCACTTCGCCGCCGAGCGCGACTGGGCGCCTTTCCACACGCCGAAGAACCTGGCGATGGCGCTGATGGTCGAGGCCGCCGAACTGGCCGAGATCTTCCAGTGGCTGACGGCCGAGGAATCGGTGCACGCCGGCGACGATGCGGCGCTGCGCGAACGCATCGGCGACGAGCTCGCCGACGTGCTCGTCTACGCCGCCCAGTTGGCCGACCGCACCGGCATCGACCTCGACGACGCCGTGGTCCGCAAGCTGCGCAAGAACGCGCTCAAGCATCCGCCACGGCACCCGGGGCGGCCCGTCGCAACGAGGCCGGCGCCCGTGGCAAGGACGTATGTGCTGATCGACTGGGAGAACGTGCAGCCAAAGGAGGCCGATGTGCGCGCGATCGTGCCGGAGGCCACCGACATCTGGCTCTTTCACGGCGCGACGCAGAAGAACGTCGACACGCACCACACCTCGTTCGGCAACCGCGCGACGACGGTGCAGGTCGGCCGCCCGGGCAAGAACGCGCTCGACTTCCTGCTCTCGTTCTACCTCGGCTACATCGCGGCGCGAAACTCGGGCTCGGGCTTCGTCGTGCTGTCGAACGACCAGGGCTACGGGCCGATGATCGAGCACGCCGAAGAGCTCGGCTTCGCGGCCCGGCAGGTCAACTTCGGCACCCGTGGACTGCCGCCGGCGAAGAAGGCGCCACGCGCGCCGGCAGCGAGGAAAGTGGCCGCGAAGAAGGTGGCGGCACCCGCCGTCGCGAAGAAGGCAACGCCCAGGCCGGCGACGAAGACGGTCGCTGCGAGGTCGGTCGCCGCTAAGCCGGTCGCCCCGAAGCCGGTGTCCGTCAAGGCCGATGCTGCGGAGCGCAGGGTCGCGAGGCCGGTGGCATCGAAGCCAGCCGCCTCGAAGCCGAGCCCGTTGAAATCGATCGCCGTGAAGAGGGCAGCCACGAAGCCGGCGCCGGCAAAGAAGGCAGCAGCCGACAAGCCGATCGCCGCGAAGACGTCGACATCAGCTTTCGACGTCGACCGTGCCGCCGAGCGCGTCGTCGCCGGCCTCGGTAAGCGTGGCGTCGCCAACCGGCCGTCGAAGCAGGCTCGCCTGCTCGCCGACATCGCGCAGAAGCTGACGCTGCCGGCCGGGGCACCCGAGGCGCACGCCGTGTTCGATCGGCTGCTCGCCAGCGGCCGGATCACCGTCGATGCCAAGGGCGCCGTGCACTACGCCCTGTAGGCTCCCGCACGCGCAGGCCGCGGCGGCTGCGCGTCACTTCGCGATCTGGTGCGCGGCCTGTGCGGCGGCGCGGTCCCGCTTGAGATTGTCGCGAGCCTCCTCAATGCAGGCGGCGCGTCCCGCCTTGGCGCCGGCCGCGCACGCAGAACGGGCGGCACGAAAGTCGGCGCCGCTCTTCTGCATCGAATTGCGGAACGACGCGTCTGCCGGGCTGCCGCCGACCCGCACCGCGGTGACGGGCTTGTCCTGCGCAGCCGCAGGCACGGCCCCGGCGGACCACGATGGCGTGGCTGCGGCAACCAGCAACAGAACACAGATTCGGATCGATCGGGTCATGTCGGTCATCTTCATTGGAGCGATGAACGATCGTAGTCCTGCCTGTATTCCCGCACGACCCGATGCCGGCTTCCGGGCGGAAGCGATCCGGTCGTGCTACGCCGACTGCGCTGCCACCAGTTCCGCGTCTTTCGCGGCGGCGCGCTGGGCCGCCGGCCGCGTTGTGCAGCGCGCGATGTAGGCGGTGACCTCGGGCGACTCGGGCACGAGCTTGAACATCGTCGTCCAGCGCAGCGCCGTGCCCCAGAGCACATCGGCGGCGCTGAAGCGTTCGCCGAGGAGGTACGGACCCTTGGCGAGCTGGCCGGTCAACGTGCCGATCATCGTGTCCCAGGTGCCGTAGGGGGAGGTCCCGGGTGCTGCCGGCTCGCGCTTCATGGCCCGGTCGACGACGGCCGGCTCGAACGACGAGCCGTAGAAGAAGAGCCAGCGCAGGAAGGCGCCGCGCTGCGGGTCGCCCACCGCCGGTGCAAGCCCGGCCTCGGGGTAGAGCTCGGCGAGATAGAGGTAGACCGCGCCCTGCTCCGTGACGAGCGAGCCGCCATGCAGGATGGCCGGTACCTTGCCCATCGGATTGACGGCGAGGTAGGCCTCCTGGCGCTGCTCGCCCTTCTTCAGGTCGAACACGTGGAGCTCGTAGTCGGCCCCCAGTTCCTCCAGCAGCACCAGGGCGCCGGCAGAGCGGGACTGCGGCGCATGGAAAAGCGTGACGTGACGATCCGTGGTCATGAGGCAGTCCGGGTCAACCGGTGAATCGCGCGAAGGTGTCGTCGAGCCGCGTCGTGAACGCGGCCTTGCGGCCGGCATCGACGAAGCTGGCGTCGAAGCTGTTCTTCGCCAGCGCATAGGCCTCGGCCGCGCCGAGCTGCGGCAAGGCCGCGAACGTGGCGATGAAGTTGTCGACGATGTAGCCGCCGAAGTAGGCCGGGTCGTCGGAATTGATGGTGGCCTTCAGGCCTTCGTGGAGGAGGTCGGCCAGGTTGTGATCGGCGAGCTTGTCGAACACGCGCAGCTTCAGGTTCGAGAGCGGGCACACGGTGAGGGCAACGCCTTCCCGGGCCAGCCGCGCGACCAGCGCCGGGCTCTCGACGCAGCGCACGCCGTGGTCAATGCGCTCGGCGTGAAGCACGTCGAGCGCCTCCTCGATGTATTCGGGTGGACCTTCCTCACCGGCATGGCAGACGACGTGCAGGCCGAGCGCGCGCGCCTTCGCGAACACGCGCGTGAACTTCGAGGGCGGGTGGCCGCGCTCGCTGCTGTCGAGACCGACGCCGATGAGCTGAGCGCGATACGGCAGCGCCTCTTCCAGCGTGGCCAGCGCCTCGTCTTCACTGAGGTGGCGCAGGAAGCAGAGGATCAGCGAGCCGGTGATGCCGAGCTCGCGGTGGCCGCGCTCGCAGGCGGCGGCCAGACCTGCGATCACGGTGCCCATGGGAACGCCGCGCGCGGTGTGCGTCTGCGGGTCGAAGAACATCTCGGCGTGGACGACGTGGTCGGCGGCCGCGCGGCGCAGGTAGGCCATCGCCATCGCCTCGAAGTCGCTCGCGTGCAGCAGCACGCTGGCGCCGGCGTAGTAGATGTCGAGGAAGCTCTGCAGGTCGCTGAAGGCGTAGGCGGCGCGGAGCGCCTCGACGCTGTCGTAGGCGAGCGCGACGCCGTTCCGGCGAGCCAGCTCGAAGATCAACTCGGGCTCGAGCGTGCCCTCGATATGCAGGTGCAGCTCGGCCTTGGGCATCGCCCGCAGCAGCTCGGGGAGCCGCTCGCGCGCGATGCTGGCGAAGTCGATCGCCACCGGCTTCCTACTTCTTGTCGCTACCGGGCACCTTGCCCTCGACGCCCTTGACGAAGAAGTTGATGCCGCCCAGGAACTTGTCGTCGGCGGTCGTTCCGGTTGCGACCATCTCCTTGCCGTCGTTGCTCATGATCGGGCCCTTCCAGATATGGAAGCTGCCGTCCTTCAGGCCGGCCTTGACGGCATCGACCTTGGCCTTGACGTCGGCGGGCACCTTGTCGGAGATCGACACGATGTCGATCGCGCCTTCCTTGACGCCCCACCACGACCCGCCGCCGCCCTGCCAGGTGCCGTCGAGCGCGTCCTTCGTCGCCTTCGTGTAGTACGGCAGCCAGTTGATGACCGCCGAGGCGAGGTGAGCGTTCGGCGAGTAGGCCGTCATGTCGCTGTCCCAGCCGAAGGCGTACTTGCCGGCCTTGCCCGCCGTCTGCAGCACCGCCGACGAGTCGGTGTTCTGCATGAGCACGTCGGCGCCACCGTTGATGAGCGACTGTGCCGCCTCGGTTTCCTTGGGCGGGTTGAACCACTCGTTGACCCAGACGACCTTGGTCGTGACCTTGGGGTTGACCGACTGCGCACCCAGCGTGAAGCTGTCGATGTTGCGCACGACCTCGGGGATCGGCACGGAGCCGACGAAGCCGAGGATGTTGGTCTTCGTCATGCCGCCGGCGATGACGCCGGCCATGTAGGCGCCCTGGTAGGTGCGGCTGTCGTAGGTGCGCATGTTGGGCGCCTGCTTGTAGCCGGTGGCGTGCTCGAACTTCACGTTGGGCAGGTCGGCAGCGACCTTGAGCATCGGCTCCATGTAGCCGAAGGTGGTGCCGAAGATGAGCGTGTTGCCCTGGCTGGCCATGTCGCGGAACACGCGCTCGGCATCGGCCGCTTCCGGCACCTTCTCGACGAAGGAGGTCTGGATCTTGTCGCCGAACTCCTTCTCGAGCGCCTTGCGAGCGTTGTCGTGGGCGAAGGTCCAGCCGCCATCGCCGACCGGGCCGACGTAGGCGAAGGCGATCTTCAGCGGGCCGCTGGCCGACGTGGCGACGGCCGAGGCGGCCATCGGCGCCGTCATCGTGGTGGTGGTCGTCGTCGTGGTCGAGGCCGGCGTCGAGGTGGTGGTCGTCGTCTCCTGCTTGCTGCAGCCGGCGATGGCCGCGAGTACGGCCAGCGAGCCCCAGCCGGCGAGTTGGACAAAGGATCGCTTGGTGAGTCGAGTCATGGGATGGAGCTCCTGTTTGGGCCGCAGACGGCGGGGTGATTATCCCGGGAAGAAAGGCTTGCCGATCGAGGCCGGCATGTTGACGCGAATGAAGCTGGCGTTACGAGAGATCAGCACCAGCACGACGATGGTGGCGAGGTACGGCAGCATGGTCAGGAACTGGCTCGAGATCTGCACGCCCTCGCCTTGCAGCTGCAGCTGCAGCATCGTCACGCCGCCGAACAGATAGGCGCCGAGCAGCACGCGTGCCGGCCGCCACGTCGCGAAGGTGGTGAGCGCCAGCGCGATCCAGCCCTTGCCGGCCGTCATGCCCTCGACCCAGAGGTGCGTGTAGACGACCGAGATGTAGGCCCCGGC
>JBDTCA010000075.1:0-6159 GCA_039923815.1 Caldimonas sp.
GGTGCTTTTACTCTTCACCTCGCTAGATCACTGCACGCGAGGCTCCGCAAGAGCCTGTTTTTCAAACTCATGCCCCACAAGGCCTTAAGGAACCTCACCATGAACTTCATCATCTGGCTCGTCGTCGGCGGCGTTATCGGTTGGCTCGCAAGTCTCGTCATGAAGACTGACGGACAGCAAGGAATCATCCTCAACGTGGTTGTCGGCATCGTCGGTGCCTTCCTGGGCGGCTGGCTCATCTCGCCGCTGATCGGCGTGCCCACCATCAACCAGGACGCATTCAGCCTGCCGGCCATGGGCGTCTCGTTCCTCGGCGCGTTGATCCTGCTGGCGATCGTCAATTTCTTCCGCCGCGGCCGCGCGACCTGATCGCTCGACCCATCTTTCGCAAGGGAACCCTCCATGAGCAACGACTTCAAGAACGACCCGACGCGTGACGGCACGCGCACCGGAGCGGACGCCAATCGCGATCCGTTGAGCGGTGCTCCGGGTGCCCATCCGATCGGTACCGGCATCGGCGCCGCGGCAGGTGGCATGGCCGCCGGCGCGGCTGCGGGCACCGTCGTCGGCCCGGTCGGCACGGTCATCGGCGCGGCCATCGGCGCCGTCGTCGGCGGCCTCGCCGGCAAGGGTGTTGCTGAAAGCATCGACCCGACGCGGGAAGACGCCTACTGGCGCGACAACTACTCGAAGCAGTCGTACGTGACCGCCGGCTCGAGCTACGACGACTACGGCCCGGCCTATGGCTACGGCGTGTCGTCGTATGGAAAGCGTGACGGTCGCACCTTCGACGAAGCCGAGGCCGATCTGTCGCGCGGCTGGAGCACGGCACGAGGCAAGTCGTCGCTGACGTGGGACAAGGCCAAGAGCGCCAGTCGCGACGCCTGGAATCGAGTCAGCGATGGTGTCGAGCGGGCGATCCCGGGTGACTCGGACCACGACGGCCGCTGATCCTTTTCGATGAACTTCAGCGCTTCTCGGAGCGCTTCCAAAAGCGCCCTGCGGGGCGCTTTTTCATTCATGACGCTGCCGAGAGGCACATGCCTTGCCGGCATGTCGCATCACTCAGAAAGATTTCATGGCCACGCGCAAGAGCAAGACTTTCTCATCGCCCTCCAAAGGCAGTTCGTCCAGTTCCGCCAAGGAGGCGATCGGCACCGTGCTTTCCACGTCCTCCGGGCCCTCGACGTCGCTGCTCGACCAGGCCGGTGCCAACGCCCTTCCCACCGTGCCCCAGCAACGCCTGGCCACGCAGAAGGTCGGCGCCCAGCTCGCCGCGGCTGCCATGCCCGCCAATCCGTTGAAGCCGGCCGAGATCGGACTCGATGCCGGCCATGCGCCGCAGGCCGGCCAGCCCGTGCCGGCGCACGACGCCATCGACACTGCCAGCAGCGTCACCGAAGACGTGGTCTCGGCCAAGGTCGGTGATGGTGTGCCGAGGCAGGGCTACAACCCCGGCAACGAATCGCTCGACCGCGTACGCGTCGACTCCAGCGGCCAGATGCTGACCACCGACATGGGCATCGCCATCAGCGACAACCAGAACTCGCTGAAGGCCGGCCTGCGCGGGCCGACCCTGCTGGAAGACTTCATCCTCCGCGAGAAGATCACCCACTTCGACCACGAGCGCATCCCCGAGCGCGTCGTTCACGCGCGCGGCTCGGCGGCGCACGGCTACTTCGAGAGCTACCAGGACCTGTCGCCGATCACCAAGGCGACGGTGTTCGCCAGCGAAGGCAAGCGCACGCCGGTCTTCGCTCGCTTCTCGACCGTGGCGGGTGAACGCGGCGCGATGGACCTGGCCCGCGACGTGCGCGGCTTCGCCGTCAAGTTCTACAGCGACGAGGGCAACTGGGACATCGTCGGCAACAACATGCCGGTCTTCTTCATCCAGGATGCGATGAAGTTCCCCGACCTCGTCCATGCCGTCAAGCCGGAACCGCACAACGGCATGCCGCAGGGCGCCAGCGCACACGACACCTTCTGGGACTTCGTGTCGCTGATGCCGGAGTCGACCCATACCCTGATGTGGGTCATGTCGGACCGTGCCATCCCTCGCAGCTTGCGGATGATGCAGGGCTTCGGCGTGCACACGTTCCGGCTCGTCAATGCCGCCGGCGAATCACGCTTCTGCAAGTTCCACTGGGAGCCGGTCGCCGGCACGCACTCCGTGGTCTGGGACGAGGCCGTCAAGATCAACGGAGCCGACTCCGACTTCCACCGCCGCGACCTCTGGGAATCGATCGAGTCCGGCGTCTATCCCGAATGGGAGCTCGGCCTGCAGGTCTTCACCGAAGAAGAGGCGGAAGCGTTCAGCTTCGATGTCCTCGATGCCACCAAGCTCATCCCCGAAGAGCTGGTCCCGGTTCGCAAGGTCGGTCGCATGGTGCTCGACCGCAACCCGGACAACTTCTTCGCCGAGACCGAACAGGTCGCGTTCGGGACGGCCAACATGATTCCCGGCATCGACACCAGCAACGACCCGTTGCTGCAGGGTCGCCATCACTCGTATCTCGATACCCAGCTGATCCGCCTCGGTGGCCCCAACTTCCACGAGATTCCGATCAATTCGCCGGTGGCCCAGGTGCACAACAACCAGCGCGACGGATTCCATCGCCAGGCGATCCCGCGCGGGCGCGTGGCCTACGAGCCCAACTCGCTCGGCGGCGGGTGCCCGTTCCAGGCCGGCATGAAGGGCTTCGTCTCCTTTCCGCAGCCGGTCATGGAAGACAAGGTCCGCGGCAAGCCGGAGAAGTTCGCAGACCACTTCACACAGGCAACGCTGTTCTTCAACAGCCAGTCGCAGGTCGAGAAGAACCACATCATCGGCGCCTTCCGGTTCGAGCTCACGAAGGTGGGCGTGCAGGCCATCCGCGAGCGCGTGGTCTCGATGCTCGCGAACGTGTCCGGCGAGCTGGCGAAGGGCGTGGCCGATGGCCTGGGCATCGACGTGCCGGCGCCGCAGCGTCGTGTGCTCGAGTCACCGGCCCAGCCCGAGGTCACGATCTCGAAGGCGCTGTCGCTGTTCGCACGGCCGGGCGATGGCAGCATCCGCGGCCGCCACGTTGCGTTGCTGGTGGCCGACGGCATCGACGGCGATTCCCTGCGTGCCGCTCACTCAGCCCTGGTGGCCGAAGGCGCGGCGCCGCGCTTCGTCGGCGTCCGCCTCGGCAAGGTGCAGCCGGCGAGCGGCGCGGTGATCCACGTCGAGGTGACGATGGAAGCGTCGCCGTCGGTGGTCTGGGACGCGGTCGTGCTGCCCGGCGGAGACGCGGCGCTGGCGTCGACCGGCGCGGCGCCCGAGTTCCTCAGGCTGCAGTACCGACATTGCAAGCCGATCCTGGTGCTGGGTGAAAGCAGCGCCGTGGTGACGGAGGCGAGACTCCCCGGTGCGCTGCCCGATGGCAGCGTCGACCCGGGCCTGGTGATGACCGACAGCGGCGGCACCGCTGCCGCGGTGGCCTCGTTCATCGCCGCGCTGGCCAAGCATCGCGTCTACGAACGCGAGACCGACCCGCCGCTCGTCTGAGGCGCGCGGGATCGGCCGCTCCCGGCCCGTGCTGCCGGCGCCTTCTGGCGCCGGCAGCACAATCGGTGTCGACTTTCGGAGGCGGTGTGGCGAGCGAACATTCAACCTTGGGCCGGCAGGCGATCGCCGACCACTTCCGTGGTCGCACCGCGGCGCTCATGGAGGCATGGCACGCCGCCGTGGAGGCCGACCCGCGGCTGTCGACCGGCGACAGCCTGCCCCGAGCGCAACTCGAGGACCACCTGCCGCGCTGGCTCGAGCTGTTCGCCGGCGTGCTGGCCGCCTCGCCGCAGGAAATGCCGGCCGCAGTGGCGGAAGAAGCCCGCGATGCCGAAGCCCATGGGCTGCAGCGCTGGCAACAGGGCTACGACCTGCATGAGGTGACCCGTGAGTGGGGCTGCCTGCATCACGTGCTCGTCGCCGAGCTCGAGCGTTATGCGGCCGCGCACCCGCACGCGGAAGACCTCGCCGAAGCCCGGCTGAAGCTGGCCGAGCAGATCAGCAGCGCCACCACCGAAAGCGCGGAACAGTACTTCCGTCTCGAGCGCGTCGAGGCCGCCGGCACAGTGCTCGACCTCGAGCGGGCCCTCGGCGACCTGCAAGCGCTCGAGAACGCCCGCGCCGAACTCTGGCAGCAGGCCGCTCACGACCTGCGAGGCAACCTCGGCGTCGTCTCCAACGTGACGGAAGGCCTCGGCTTCGACGGCCTGCCGTCGGACCGCCGCAAGAGCTTCCTCGTCCTCCTGCGCAACAACGTCACGGCGCTGCGCCTCCTGCTCGACGACGTCACCGGGCTGGCCCGCCTGCAGGCCGGCAGCGAGCGCCGGGTCATTGCCGAATTCGACGGGGCCGACATGTTGCGCCGCCTGTGCGACGACGTTCGCCCGCTCGCCGATGACAAGGGCCTGCAGCTTCGCGCCAGCGGGCTGGACACGCTGGTCGTCGACGGCGACAGCATCAAGGTCCGCCGCATCGTCCAGAACCTGCTGTTCAACGCCCTGAAGTACACACGCTCGGGTGGCGTCACGGTGACCTGGGGCGAGGCGCCGGCAGCCGACGACGGCCGCTGGATGGTCAGCGTCGTGGACACCGGCCCAGGGCTGCACGGAGGACCGGGCGCGCCATTGGCAAGCGCCATCGTCCAGGCGACGGCGCAGAGCGAAAGTGGCGATGTCGATGCCCAAGTCGCAGACGATCCACGGCCGGTCCGGCAGGTCCAGGGCGAGGGCCTCGGCCTGGCGATCGTCAAGCGCCTGTGCGAATTGCTGAACGCCACCATCGAACTCGAATCCGTGCCTGCGCAGGGCACGACCTTCCGGCTCTACTTCCCGCGCCGCTACCCCACGGCGGCCAGTTGAACGAACGAACGCAGGCGAACGCCGTGGTGTCCGTTCGCCGGGCCAGCCGCGGCTAGGGCGCCGCCAGCCACGCCGGCATCGACCACTCCTGCAGCTCCGCGACCCGCTGCGTCACCCACCGTGCCTCGGCCGGCGACACCTGGGCCGGCGCCGCGCAAAGGCCGTCGAGGCATTGCCTGAGCGAGGCGTCGGCACGGTCGGGATCGGGATGATTCGCGGCCAGGAAGGCGGCGGCGTGCAGCGCCAGGTCTTCGCAGAGATCGTGACGGGCTTCGGTTTCCGGCCGTGACAGGGTCGGCCGGCCGTGCCTGGAATGGATGGCCATGAAGGCCTCGGGAACGAGTGTCTGGTTGTGGTCGTACACGCTGGCGACGGTAGCCGGGTTTCGGCTGCAATGCTTTTGTCGCTCGGCACCCGTGCAAGTCCGCTGTCTCCGACGCAGTCGGCGCAGTACAAACGGGGCCCGTCGATGCGCGAGTCCTTCATGACCCAGATGAAACACCTGAGCATCGTCGACGGTGCCTTCCTGCACATCGAGAGTGCCGAGATGCCGATGCACATCGGCAGCCTCAACCTGTTCGAGCCGCCGGCCGGCTACAGCGGCAGCGGTTACTTCGAGGCGGTCAAGGAGCACGTGGGCAAGCGCATGCACATGGCGCCGGTGTTCACCCGCAAGTTGGCGTTGATGCCCTTCGACCTTGCCAACCCGGTCTGGATCCACGACGACGACGTCGATCTCGACTACCACGTCCGCCACATGGTGCTGCCGAGGCCGGGCTCGATGACGCAGCTCGAGGCGCTCGCCGCACGTCTGCATTCGATGCTGCTCGATCGCAGCCGGCCGCTCTGGGAGTTCTACGTGATCGAGGGCCTGGCCGACGGCCGCATCGGCTTCTACGGCAAGGTCCACCACGCCGCGGTCGACGGCCAGGCCGGCGTCGCCATGGCGACCAGCATGTTCGACCTCACGCCCGAGCCGCGTGCCGTCAAGGCGCCGCGCGAACGGCGCAGCCACACCTATCAGCTCGGTGTCGCCGAGCTGCTCGCCGCAGCGCTGCAGAACCAGTTCCGGCAGCTCGTGCAAAGCGTCAGGCTGTTGCCGGCCATCGCCAGCACGGCGCTCGGTGCAATCCGCGACGCGCTCGCCGCCCGCCGCGCCGAGAGTGCCGAAGACCGCGCCGGGCGAGACGCGGACAAGCCCGCCTCGATGTTCAAGCTGGCGCCGTCGACGCCGTTCAACCACACGATCACCAATCAGCGCGCCTTCGCGGC
>JBDTCA010000076.1:0-2673 GCA_039923815.1 Caldimonas sp.
GCAGGCTGGCGTTCCACTTGGCCATGAAGCTCGGCATGATCCCGAAGCGGGCGCCGATCTCCTTGGCGCCGGTCTTGAAAAGGATGGCGCGGTCGGCCTGCTCCAGCGCCTCGCCGAAGGCGATCGCAACCTCGTAGGTGCCCGGGCCGGTCTCGGTGTGCAGGCCTTCGATGGGCACACCGAAGGCGAGCATCTCGTCCATCAGCGCGTTCATGAACTCGCGGCCGCGGTTCATGCGCAGCAGCGAGTAACCGAACATGCCCGGCGTGATCGGCTCGGGGTTGACACCGCACTTGGCGGCCCACGTCTGCGGCGTCTCGAGGAAGTTGAACCACTCGAACTCCATGCCGGCCATGACCGTGAAGCCCATCTTCTCGGCCCGCGCCAGAACGCGCTTGAGCGTCTGCCGCGGGCAGATCGGCGATGGCGTGTGGTCGCCGTTGACGAACTCGCCAAGGAAGAACGGCACGTCGCCGTCCCAGGGCACGCGGCGCTGGGTGCCGAGATCGAGCCGCGCGAGGGCGTCCGGGAAGCCGTGCTGCCAGCCGGTGTGCGAGGTGTTGTCGTAGGTCTGGTCGGCCATGTCCCAGCCGAAGACGACGTCGCAGAAGCCGAAGCCGCCACCTGGCGCCGGCTCGGCGGCGCCGAGGAACTTGTCGATGTGCAGGTATTTGCCGCGCAGCACGCCGTCGATGTCGCTGACCGCGACCTTGACCTTCTGGCTGCCGCTCTTCCTGACCGCCGTGAGGGCGGGGTGCTCGGGCGTGGGTGTCGTCATGGCGTGATTGTCTGCGCGACGCGCAATCTGCGGAGCGTCTCAGGCAAGGTTCGGCTCGCCGCTCGCGAGGCCCAGTTCTCGCATCGCATCGGCCACCGCGGCCACGGCCTGGCGCATCTCGTTCGGCCCGATGGCTCCGATGCAGCCGACCCGGAAGGTTTCGAGCTGGGTGAGCTTGCCGGGATAGAGGATGAAGCCACGCGCCTTCACTGCTTCGTAGAAGGCACGGAACTCGTAGGCCGGATCGGCAGGCGCATGGAAGGTGACGATCACCGGCGCCTGGATCGCAGGGGCCAGAAAAGGCTTGAATCCCAGTGCGGCCATGCCTTCGAGGAGCGCATCGCAGTTGGCCTGGTAGCGCGCCAGCCGCGCCGGCTGGCCGCCCTCTTCGCGAAACTGGCGCAGCGCCTCGACGAGCGCCGCCATCACGTGGGTCGGCGGCGTGAAGCGCCACTGGCCGGTCTTTTCCATGTAGACATGCTGGTCGTGCAGGTCCATCGCCAGCGAGTGCGAGTTGCCGGCGCAGCCATCGAGCAGGGCCTGGCGAATGAACACGAAGCCCATGCCGGGCACGCCTTCCAGGCACTTGCCGCTGGCCGCGACGAGGGCGTCGAAGCGGATCTCGCGGGTGTCGATCGGCAGCGCCGCGAACGAGCTCATGGCGTCGACGATCAGGCCCTTGCCGTGGCGGGCACAGACGTCGGCGACCTCGCGCAGCGGGTTGCGTACGCCGGTGCCGGTCTCGCAGTGGATGAAGCCGACATGGCTGATGCTGGGGTCGGCGCCCAGCGCCCGGTCGAGTTCGGCGGCCGAGACCGGTGCGTTCTCGGCGTGGGGGAGGATCGTCGTCTTGCGGCCCATCAGCGTGGCGAGCTTGCCGAGCCGCTTGCAGTAGGCGCCGTTGTCGAGGACCAGGACGTGGCCGCCCTTGGGAACCAGCGTGGCCACGGCCGCCTCGACGGCGAAGGTGCCGCTGCCCTGCAGCGGCACGACGACATGCGTGGCCTCGCCGTCGACGATGGCGAGCAGGTTCGTGCGCAGTTCGGCGGTCAGGGCAATGAAGCCGGAATCCCACGAACCCCAGTCGCGCAGCATCGCGACCTTGGTGCGCTGGGTCGTGGTCAGCGGGCCGGGGGTGAGAAGAATCGCGTCTCGGTCCATCGTTGTCGTCTCCTTGGTTTCTTTCTATCGCGCGGTGACTCGCCACGCCTGGGTGCGCCGCTCGACCCAGGCGCCGGCGGCGATGAAGAGCAACGTCACTACCGTCGAGCCGGCGGTGATGAGCACGGCGCAGGCGGCGGCGGCGCCGTTCTCGCCGGCCTCGTCGAGGTTGAGGATGGCGATCGCCGCCACCTTCGTCTCCGGCGAGTAGAGAAAGACGACGGCCGAGATCGTCGTCATCGCATTGATGAAGAAGTAGCGCGCGATATCGATCAGCGTCGGCGTGCAGATCGGCAGCGTCACACGCCAGAACGTGGTGAAGAACGGCACCTTGAGCGACGCGCTCACCGCCTCGAACTCGGCGTCGAGCTGCTTGAGTGCCGTCACCGCGGTGAGGTGGCCGGTGGTGTAGAAGTGGACGATGGTGCAGACGATCAGCAACGCCAGCGTCGAGTACAGGCCGTGCAGCGGATTGCCGGGCTCGTTGAAGAAGAAGATGTAGCCGAGGCCGAGCACGAGGCCGGGCACCGCCATCGGCAGCATCGCCAGCAGCCGCACGACCGGGCGCAGCGGCGCCGCGCCCCGCGTCTTCTCGAGCAGGTAGGCACCGCTGAAGACCACGATGGTGCCGAAGAAGGCGGTGCCGGCGGCGAGCTTCAGGCTGTTGAGGAAGGCGTCGCCGACCTCGGCGTCGACGAAGCCCATCGTGTAGTGCTTCCAGCTCGGCGCCAGGT
>JBDTCA010000077.1:0-4457 GCA_039923815.1 Caldimonas sp.
CGCGACGAGCGCTGGCGCCGCCGACTTCGGCGTCGTGCCGGTCGAGAACTCGAGCGAAGGCGTGGTCACGCGCTCGCTCGATCTGTTCCTGACGACGCCGCTCACCATCGTCGGCGAGACCAGCCTCCACGTTCGCCACAACCTGCTGCGCAAGTGCGATTCGCTCGACCGGATCACCGCCGTGTGCGCCCATCCCCAGGCGCTCGCGCAATGCCACGCCTGGCTCAGTCACCATCTCCCGAACGCCGATCGACGGCCGGTGGCGAGTAACGCCGAAGGCGCCCGGCTGGCCGGCCTTGACGACACGCGCGCCGCGCTGGCGAGCGAACGCGCGGCGAGCGAGTACGGGCTCTTCGTGGTCGCACCGGCGATCCAGGACGATGCCCACAACCGAACCCGCTTTGCGATCGTCGCCCACCCCGGATCGCATCCGCAACCGAAGGCGTCGGGACACGACTGCACCAGCCTGGTGGTATCGGTCGCGAACAGGCCGGGTGCCGTCCACGACATGCTGCAACCGCTGAAGACGCACTTCGTGTCCATGACGCGCTTCGAGTCGCGGCCGGCTCGCTCCGGGCAGTGGGAGTACTACTTCTACGTCGATCTGGAAGGCCACCCGGAGCAGCCCAACGTGGCGCTGGCGCTGCAGGAGCTGCGCGAGACCTGCGCGTTCTTCAAGATGCTCGGCACCTATCCGGTCGATTCACACTGATGCGCACATCGCCCCCACGCTCACATCATTCGCTGCCCATTGCAGGAGCAGCCACGTCATCGGGGCGGCCCGGCGGGCGCTGCTGATGTTCGAGCAACTCGGTGTCATCGGCTGCGGCCTCATGGGCGGCTCGTTCGCGCTGGCTCTGAAGCGCGCCGGGCTGGTTCGCCGCGTCATCGGTTACAGCAAGTCGCCTTCCACGACCGAGCAGGCGCGTCGGCTGGGCGTCATCGACACGGCCGCCGAGTCGGCCCTGCTCGCGGTGTCGGGCTCCGACATCGTCCTCATCGCGGTCCCGGTCGCGGCGACCGAGGCGACGTTCAAGGCGATTCGCCATCTTGTCGAGCCCGGCGCGCTGATGATGGACGTGGGCTCGACCAAACGCGACGTCGTCGACGCGGCGCGGCGCGTGCTGAAGGACCGCATCGCCTCGTTCGTGCCGGCCCACCCGATCGCCGGCAAGGAGGTCGCGGGCGTAGCCAACGCCGACGCGGCGCTGTTCCAGGGCCGCCAGGTGATCCTGACGCCGTTGCCCAAGACTTCTCCGGAGCTGGTTCAGAAGGCCACCGACACCTGGGCGGCCCTCGGCGCGCAGGTGCTCCGCATGACGCCCGAGAACCACGATGCCGCCTTTGCCGCCGTCAGCCACCTTCCGCACATCCTCGCCTTTGCCTATTTCAACTCCGTGTCGCGGCAGACCGCCGGGCGCGATTTCCTTTCGCTCGGCGGACCGGGCTTTCGCGACTTCACGCGCATCGCCGCCAGCAACCCCGAGGTGTGGACCGACATCCTGATGGCCAATCGCGAAGAGATCCTGAAGCAGACGCAGCACTTCCGGCACACGCTCGACGCCATGGAGCACGTCGTCAGGACCGGCAACACCGAGGCGCTGGAAGCGCTGATCCGCAGTGCCAGCGACGCCCGCGCGGGCTGGCAGATGAATTCGGCGACGCCGCACACGCACCGCTGACGCGAAGGTGCCACGCGCACCGACGGCCATGTACACGACGCGTTTCCTCGATCTCCCGCCGCTGACCGCCATTGGCGGCATCGTGCGTGTGCCGGGCTCGAAAAGCATCTCCAACCGGGCGTTGCTGCTGGCCGGCTTCGCGCGGGGCAGCACCGTGATCGAAGGACTGCTGCACTCCGACGACACCCGCGTCATGCTCGATGCGCTGGCGGCGCTCGGCTGCGGCATCACGCACGACGGCTCGCGGCTGATCGTCGCGGGCATCGGCGGAAAGCCCGCCGTGCGAATCGAACCACTGTTCCTCGGCAACGCCGGCACCGCGATGCGACCGTTGACGGCGGCGCTGGCGATGTGCGCCGCGGCGGGCGACCGCTACGAGTTGCGCGGCACGGCGCGCATGCACGAGCGCCCCATTGGTGACCTCGTCGATGCCTTGCGTGCGCTCGGCTGCCGCGTCGACTACCTGGAGCGCGAAGGGTATCCGCCGCTGGTCCTGCACGGCGCTGCCGCGGTCGGGGGCGAAGGCGCTGCGATCCGCGTCCGCGGCGACGTCTCGAGCCAGTTCCTGACGGCGCTGCTGCTCGCCCTGCCCTTTCGCTCCGCCGCTCGCGAAACCGTCGTCGAAGTCGACGGCGAGCTCATCTCCAGGCCGTACATCGAGATCACGCTTCGACTGCTCTCGACTTTCGGCGTCGAGATCGAACGCGATGGCTGGCAGCGTTTTCGCGTGCCCGCGCGCTCGGCGCCGCGCTCTCCGGGCACCTTCGTCGTCGAGGCCGACGCATCGTCGGCGTCGTATTTCATTGCCGCGGCGGCGATCGCGGCGTGTGGCGAACCGCTGCGCATCGAAGGCGTCGGCACGGCGTCGATCCAGGGCGACTTCGCCTTTGTCGACGCGGTACGGACCATGGGCGCCGAGATCGCTGCCGGCCCGAGCTGGCTCGATGTCCGCCGCGGCCGGTTCCCGCTGGCGGCCATCGATCGCGACTGCAACGACATCCCCGACGCAGCGATGACCCTGGCCGCCCTCGCCCTCTTTGCCGACGGCCCGTCGCGCCTCACCAACATCGGCAGCTGGCGCGTCAAGGAAACCGATCGCCTCGCCGCGATGGCCGCCGAGCTCCGCAAGGTCGGCGCCGGCGTGGAAGAAGGTGACGACTTCATCGTGATCACGCCACCTCGCGTCTGGCGCGCCGCGGCCATCGACACCTACGACGACCACCGCATGGCGATGGCGATGTCGCTCGCCGCCTTCAACGGGGCGGCAGGCGCTTCATCCGCGGTTGCCACGCGCATCAACGATCCGCGCTGCGTCGGCAAGACCTGGCCGGATTACTTCGAATCGCTCTTTGCGGCCTCGACGGCCGAGCGTGCGTCGATCCCGGTGCTCGCCATCGACGGCCCGACCGCGTCTGGCAAGGGCACGCTGGCGAGTGCCGTCGCCGCCGCGCTCGGCTACGTGCTTCTCGACTCCGGCGCTGTCTACCGGGCCACCGCGATCGTCGCGCTCACGGCCGGCATTCCTGCCGATGACGAAGCCGCACTCGAATCCGCAGCGCTCGCCATGGACCTTCGCTTCGAAGGCGATCGCACGCTGCTGGACGGCCTCGACGTGACCGAGACACTCCGGCTCGAGCACGTCGGCGCGCTGGCGTCGAAGATCTCCGCCTTTCCGCGCGTTCGGGCTGCCGTGCTCGGTCTGCAGCTCGCGTTTCGCCGCCTGCCCGGCCTGGTCGCCGATGGGCGCGACATGGGCAGCGTCGTTTTCCCCGGCGCCGAGCTCAAGGTTTTCCTCACGGCAGGCGCGTCCCAACGGGCGTCAAGGCGCCACCGGCAGTTGGAATCGCGAGGGATTTCCGCTAATATCGACAGTCTTCGCGCCGACCTCGAGGCCCGTGACGAACGCGACAAGAATCGCGCCGCGTCGCCCTTGCAGCCAGCCGAAGGTGCGTTGATGCTGGACAACTCGGCTCTCTCCATCGAAGCATCGGTGGCACGGGTGCTCGAAGCCTGGCAGCAACGCAGGCCTTTCGAACGCGGTTCGAACTGACGACCGTCCTGAAGGTCGACGGGTTTGAGACCCGCCGAGCCCGCCGCTTTCCCGCCTCGTGCCGCATGGCACATCGAAGCGACGGTTTTTCAACCTGACCCGCGGCCTCTCCTGGCGGTCGCACCGGAAACACAACTACATGCCGCAAGCCCAAGTCGCCACGCCTTCGTCCGAGCCTTTCGCGCCCGATTCCTTTGCAGCGATGTTCGAAGAGTCGCTCAAGAAGGCGGAAATGCGAAGTGGTGAAGTCATCACCGCCGAAGTCGTCCGCGTCGAACACAACTTCGTGGTCGTCAACGCCGGCCTGAAGTCCGAAGCCTACGTTCCGATCGAAGAGTTCAAGAACGACATCGGCGAACTCGAAGTCCAGCCCGGCGATTTCGTTTCCGTCGCGATCGACGCCGTCGAGAACGGCTACGGCGACACCATCCTGTCGCGCGACAAGGCCAAGCGCCTCGCCTCCTGGCTCTCGCTCGAGAACTCGCTCGAGTCCGGCGAGTTCGTCACCGGCACGGTGAACGGCAAGGTCAAGGGCGGCCTCACGGTGCTGGTCAACGGCATCCGCGCCTTCCTGCCAGGGTCGCTGCTCGACACGCGCCCGGTCAAGGACATGAGCCCGTTCGAGGGCAAGACGATGGAGTTCAAGGTCATCAAGCTCGACCGCAAGCGCAACAACGTCGTGTTGTCGCGCCGTGCCGTGGTCGAAGCGTCGATGGGCGAAGAGC
>JBDTCA010000078.1:0-7261 GCA_039923815.1 Caldimonas sp.
CATCGGCCACCCGGCCACGTTTGCCTTTCCGGTGCGTCGCCGCATCGTGCGCGGCGCCTCGCCACGCCGAGTCGTCGTCGCCAACGATGCGGCGCTGCTCGGCCCGTTCATCGACGCCGGCCGCGCCTTGATCGCCGAAGGTGCGACGGCGCTGACGACGAGTTGCGGC
This sequence comes from Caldimonas sp., assembly GCA_039923815.1. Lineage (GTDB taxonomy): Bacteria > Pseudomonadota > Gammaproteobacteria > Burkholderiales > Burkholderiaceae_C > Schlegelella_A. The sequence goes on from JBDTCA010000078.1 coordinate 170, forward strand.
TTCCTCGTGATGTTCCAGCGCGAGCTGCAGGAGGCATTGCCCGTGCCGGTCTGGACCTCCAGCCTGCTGCTGGTGGCCGAGCTGAATGCCGCGCTCGCTCCCGGGCGCGTGGCGGGCATCGTCACGGTCGACGCCGCCTCGCTGACCGCCGCGCACCTCGCCGCTGCGGGCGCGCCACCCGACACACCGGTCGAGGGCCTGGCGGCCGATGCGGCGTTTCGTCGCACGCTCCTGGACGACGAAGCCGGGCTCGACATCGAGGCTGCGCGCTGCGCCACCGTCGATGCCGCGCGCCGCCTTGTCGCCCGCCGTGCCGACGTCGCCGCGATCGTCCTGGAGTGCACCAACATGCCGCCCTACGCGACCGACGTGGCGGCTGCCACGGGCAGGCCCGTGCACGACATCACCACCTTGCTGGCCGCACGGCATGTTGCCGTGGCCAACGCCGAAAGCACATCACGATGAACGCTTCCACCGACACCCGCTGGCAGTTCTGGGTCGACCGGGGCGGCACCTTCACCGACGTCGTCGGCAAGCGCCCGGACGGCTCGCTGACCACGCTGAAGCTGCTCTCCGACAACCCCGAGCAGTACCGCGACGCCGCTGTTGCCGGCATCCGCCGCCTGCTCGGACTGGCCGCCGGCGCGCCGGTGACGCCCGATCTCGTCTCGTCGGTGAAGATGGGCACCACCGTCGCCACCAACGCATTGCTCGAACGCAAGGGCGAGCCGACGCTGCTGGTCATCACGAAGGGATTTCGCGATGCGCTGCGCATCGCCTACCAGGACCGGCCGCGACTGTTCGAGCGCCACATCGTGCTGCCCGAGCTGCTCTACTCGCGCGTGATCGAGGCCGACGAGCGCGTCGCCGCCGGCGGCGAGGTCGTGCAGCCGCTCGACGAGAGGGCGCTCGCCGCCGAGCTCCGATCGGCGCGTGACGCCGGCTTTGCCAGCGTCGCCATCGTCTTCATGCACGGCTGGCGGCACACCGCGCACGAGCTCGCTGCGGAGCGCATCGCGCGCGCCGCCGGCTTCGCGCAGGTCAGCGTTTCGCACCGCGTCAGCCCGCTGATGAAGCTCGTCGGTCGAGGCGATACCACCGTGGTCGACGCCTACCTGTCGCCGATCCTGCGCCGCTACGTCGACGAGGTGGCGGCCGAGATGCCGGGCGTCGAGCTCTACTTCATGCAGTCGTCGGGCGGGTTGGCGCGATCGAACGCGTTCCAGGGCAAGGACGCGATCCTGTCGGGCCCGGCCGGCGGCATCGTCGGCATGGTTCGCACTGCCGAACTCGGGCTCTCCGAGGAGGCGGCCAAGGCCGCAGATCACGGTCTCCAGATCATCGGCTTCGACATGGGCGGCACCTCGACCGACGTCAGCCACTATGCGGGCGAGTTCGAGCGGGCCTTCGAGACCCGCGTGGCCGGCGTGCGCGTGCGCGCGCCGATGATGGCGATCCACACGGTCGCGGCCGGCGGCGGCTCGATCCTCGCCTTCGACGGCGCCCGCTTTCGCGTCGGCCCGCAGAGCGTCGGCGCCAATCCCGGGCCGGCCTGCTATCGCCGCGGCGGCCCGCTCACGGTGACCGACGCCAACGTCGCCGTCGGTCGGATCCAGCCGGCGTTCTTCCCGAGCGTGTTCGGCTCGCGTGGCGACGAGCCGCTCGACGACGAGGTCGTGCGCGAGCGCTTCGCCGCCCTCGCCGCCGAGGTCGGTGCGGCGACCGGCAGCGAGCGCACGCCGGAGGAGGTCGCCGACGGCTTCATCGACATCGCCGTCGGCGCCATGGCCAACGCCATCAAGAAGATCTCGGTGGCGCGCGGCTACGACGTCACCCGCTACACGCTGCAATGCTTCGGCGGTGCCGGCGGCCAGCACGCCTGCCGCGTCGCCGATGCGCTCGGCATGACGCGCGTGTTCGTGCATCCGCTGGCCGGCGTGCTCTCGGCCTACGGCATGGGCCTGGCCGACCGCACCGTGATGCGGCAGGCGGCGGTCGAGCAGCCGCTCGCCGAGGCGATGCCGCAGGTCGGCGCGGTACTGGCGCAACTGGCCCGCACCGCGACCGACGAGCTCGAGAAGCAGGGCGTGGCGCTGGCGCGCATCGTCGTCCACCGGCGCGTCCACCTGCGCTACGAAGGCACCGACTCGGCCCTCGTCGTCGCCGCCGCCGACGCCGCCGGGCTGCAGACCGCCTTCGAGGCCGCGTACCGGCAGCGCTTCGCTTTCCTGATGGAGGGCCGCCGACTTGTCGTCGAAGCGGTGTCGGTCGAGGCCGTCGGCGCCGGCGACGCACCCGACGAGACGCGGCACGAACGCGTCGAAGCCGGCCCCGCACCGGTCGCGGCGCGCGTTCGCATGTACGGCGAGGGCCGCTGGCACGAGGCCGCGCTGGTCGAACGGTCGAGCGCGCTGCCGGGGCAGACGATCACCGGTCCGGCCATCGTGGCCGAGCGCAACGCGACCACCGTCGTCGAGCCCGGCTGGCAGGCCCGTGTCACCGCGCTCGACCACCTCGTGCTCGAGCGGGTCGAGGCGCGCACCGTGCGTCGCGCCATCGGCACCACCGTCGATCCGGTCCTGCTCGAGGTCTTCAACAACCTCTTCATGAACATCGCCGAGCAGATGGGACTGCAACTGCAGAACACCGCCTATTCGGTGAACATCAAGGAGCGACTCGACTTCTCGTGCGCGCTCTTCGATGCCGAAGGCAATCTCATCGCCAACGCGCCGCACATGCCGGTGCACCTCGGCTCGATGAGCGAGTCGATCAAGACCGTGGTGGCACGCAACGCCGGCCGCATGAAGCCGGGCGATGTCTATGTGCTCAACGACCCGTACCACGGCGGGACGCACCTGCCCGACGTCACCGTGGTGACACCGGTGTACCTCGACGGCGCCGCCACCGGGCTGCCGACATTCTACGTCGGCTCGCGCGGCCACCACGCCGACATCGGCGGCACCACGCCGGGCTCGATGCCGCCGTTCTCGACACGGATCGAGGAAGAGGGCGTGCAGATCGACAACGTCAAGCTGGTCGAAGGCGGCCGTTTCCTGGAGCATGAGATGGATGCGCTGCTCCGCAGCGGCACCTACCCGTCGCGCAACCCGGCGCAGAACATCGCTGATCTGAAGGCCCAGGTGGCCGCCAACGAAAAGGGCGTGCGCGAGCTGCAGGCGATGGTCGCGCAATACGGGCTGGCGGTCGTGCAGGGCTACATGCAGCACGTGCAGGACAACGCCGAAGAGTCGGTGCGCCGCGTCATCACGAAGCTGAAGGACGGCGTCTTCACGCTGCCGCTCGACAACGGCGCGCAGATCAGCGTCGCCATCCGCGTCGACGCAGCGTCGCGCACAGCCGAGATCGATTTCACCGGCACCTCGGCGCAGCTCGAGAACAACTTCAACGCGCCGACCGCGGTATGCATGGCCGCCGTGCTCTATGTCTTCCGCACGCTGGTCGACGACGAAATTCCTCTCAACGCCGGCTGCCTGAAGCCGCTGAAGGTGATCATCCCGGCCGGCTCGATGCTCAACCCGCACCCGCCGGCGTCGGTGGTCGCGGGCAACGTCGAGACCTCGACCTGCATCACCAACGCGCTCTACGGCGCGCTCGGCGCGATGGCGTCGTCGCAATGCACGATGAACAACTTCACCTTCGGCAACGCGCGCGTGCAGTACTACGAGACGATCTCGGGTGGCTCCGGTGCCGGTGGAGCGATCGACGCCGCGGGCCGCGTCGTCGGCGGCTTCGACGGCACCTCGGTCGTGCAGACGCACATGACCAACTCGCGTCTCACCGACCCCGAGGTCCTCGAGTTCCGCTTCCCGGTGCGGCTCGAGAGCTACGAGATCCGTGCCGGCTCGGGAGGCGCCGGTGAGTTCCGCGGTGGCGACGGCGGCTCGCGGCGCGTGCGCTTCCTCGAGCCCATGACGGCGTCGATCCTGTCGAATGGCCGCCACCACGGCGCCTTCGGCATGGCCGGCGGAGAAGCCGGGGCGCCGGGACGGAATCGCGTCGAGCGGGCCGGCGGCGAGGTCGAGGAACTCGACCACATCGCCAGCGTCGAGGTCGCGGCCGGCGACGTCTTCGTGATCGACACGCCCGGTGGCGGCGGCTACGGCCGGCCCCGTTAGCCGCAAGTCGACACGTCGTCACGCGGCCTGCGGCCTGCGCGGGCGCCCTTCGTGCCGCCGCGGCCGCGTCCGACATCGCGGCTGGCCGGGCGCGGCGAGACTGCGTCGATGCGCTTCGCCTCCGCCTCGATGTACCTCTTCGCCGCCGCGGCCTTGTCGATGGCGGCGCCCGTGCGTGCGCAGTCGTCGCTGTCTGCGCTTGTAGGCGCCGGCGACGCGCTGCCAGCGCCGTGGCACGTCGTCGGCCTGCCGGGCCAGACCAAGCCGTTCACCCGCTTCGCCGTTGCCGACATCGATGGCCATCGCGCGGTCAGGATCGAAGCCGATTCGTCTTACGGAAACCTCGTCCATCCGCTGCAGGACGCCCCCGCCGGCCACCTGGCGTGGCAATGGCGCGTCGAGCGGCCGCTCACCGCGACCGACCTGCGCCAGAAGTCGGGCGACGACACCGAGGTCAAGGTCTGCGTCTTCTTCGACGAGCCGATGGACAAGCTCTCGTTCGGCGACCGGCAGCTGCTCAGGTTCGCGCGCTCCCGCTCGAGCGAGCCGCTGCCGAGCGCTACGCTCTGCTATGTCTGGGACGCGAAGATCGCGGCCGGCACGGCGCTCGACAACGCGTTCACGCGCCGGGTCCGCTACATCGTCGTCGAGAGCGGCAACGGTCGGCTCAACCAGTGGGTGGCGGAGCGTCGTGATATCCGCGCCGACTTCGCCCGCACCTTCGGTGACGAATGCGACACGATGCCGCCGGTGATCGGCGTCGCCATCGGCGCCGATGCCGACAACACGCACGGCCACAGCATCGCCTACGTCGCCGGGCTCACTCTCGGGCCCTGACAGCGCTACTCGAGCGGCCGGAACGTCATCGTGAACACGGGCGGCACGCGACCATCGGTGTCGCGCGGCAGCACTTCGGTCTTGTCGATCGCGCGCAGCACGGTCTGGTCCCACAGGCCCGAGCCGCTGCTCTTCGTGATCTTGCGACCGACGATCGTGCCATCGGGCGCGACACGCACTTCGACCTCGCAGGTCGGATTGCCCGAGACCTCGCCAGTCAGCACGATGTTCGGCTTGATGCGCGCCTTGATTCGACCCGCATAGCCCGCCGACGGGCCCGAGGTGCGGGCAGCGGTGCCGGTCGTTCCGGATTCCTCGCCGTTGCCGGCCAGGCTTTTCAGGCGGCGCAGGTTGGCTTCGCGGATCGCCGCCTGCTTGGCATCGGCCTTCGCGTCGGCAGCGGCCTCGGCCTTGGCCTCTGCCTTGGCTTTCGCCAACGCTTCGGCCTTCGCTTCAGCCAGTCGGGCCTTCTCGGCGAGCTTCTTCTTGTCCACCTGCTCGTCGGCGAGGCGCTGCTTCTGCAACCGCGCCTGCTTCTCGTCTTCGAGCCTGCGCGCCTCGTCACGCCGCGTCAGTTCAGCCTTGCGCTCCGCCTTGCGCGCGGCATCGGCGCGCTCGGCGTCGAGCCGGCGCTCCTTCTCGAGGGCGGCGCGCTCGATCGCGATCTGGGCGTCCTGCCGTGGCGCGACTGCCGGTTCCGGCTTGGGCGGTGGAGGGGGTGCGGGTCGCGGCTCGGGCGGCACGACCCGCGGCGTCGGCTGCGGCGCAGGGACCGGCTGCGGCGGCGTCGGCAACGGCCGCGGCTCGGGCGCCACGGCGCGCGGCGCCGCGATTTGCGGCACCGCCGACCACAGCTCGGCGACCACGCCTTCGGGGTCGCTCGACTTCCAGTGCACGCTCCAGGCCAGCGCGATGACCAGCAGCACGTGGACCGCGAACGCCAGGCCGAAGCCGGTGCGCATGCCGGCCGGCGGCTGCGGCGCGAAGGCATCACGCGGCAGGGCCGCCGCGGTCACGGCTTGCCCTGCTTGACCGAGAGTCCGACGCGCTGCACGCCGGCGCGCTGCAGGGCGTCCATCGCACGCACCACGACTTCGTACTTGACGCCCTTGTCGGCCGAGATCACCACCGGGGTCTTTGCGTCGCCCGCCTGCGCTGCCTGCACCCGCGCCGCGATGTCGGCGAAGGCGAGCGACGTCGCTTCCTTGCCGTCGACGCGCATCTTGAGCTGTTCGTCGGTGCCGACCACGAGCTCGACGACATGGTCGGGCCGCTGTGTGCTCTTGCCGACGCTCGGCAGATCGACGACACCGGTCGTGATCAGCGGCGCCGTGACCATGAAGATGATCAGCAGCACCAGCATGACGTCGATGAACGGGACCATGTTGATCTCGTTGATCGTGCGGCGGCCGCGGCCGCGGTGGCTGACGGCGGGCATGTCAGGGCAGGGCCGCGGCGTTGCGCTGCAGGATGTTCGAGAACTCCTCGATGAAGCTTTCGAGCTGGCTGGCGATGCGGTCGATGTCGCGCGCGAAGCGGTTGTAGGCGATCACCGCCGGGATCGCCGCGAACAAACCGATGGCGGTGGCCACCAGTGCCTCGGCGATGCCGGGCGCGACGGTGGCGAGCGTCACCTGCGTCATGTTCGACAGGCCGATGAAGGCATGCATGATTCCCCAGACGGTGCCGAACAGGCCCACGTACGGCGAGACCGAACCCACCGACGCGAGGAAGGAGAGGTTCGACTCGATGGTGTCGAGCTCGCGCTGGAAGCTCGCGCGCATGGCGCGGCGGGCGCCGTCGAGCAGCGCGCCGGTGTCCTTGACGTGCTTTTCGCGCAGCTTGAAGAACTCGCGCATGCCCGAAGCGAAGATGCGCTCCATGGGCGAGCCGGCGCTTTGCTTGGTGGCGTCGGCGTAGAGGTCGTTGAGATTGCGGCCGGCCCAGAACTCACGCTCGAAGTCGTCGTTCGCGGCCCGGGTGCGGCGCAGTCCGAACAGCTTGCCGAAGATGACGGTCCAGCTGGCCAGCGAGGCCACGAGCAACCCGGCCATCACCAGTTGCACCACGAAGCTCGCGTGGAGGACGAGGGTGACGATCGAGAAATCCTGGTTCATCG
>JBDTCA010000079.1:0-4862 GCA_039923815.1 Caldimonas sp.
AGCTGCCACTGGTTGACGAGGTCGACGTAGCGCCGAAGCGGCGAGGTCGCCCAGGTGTATTGCGCGACGCCCATGCCGGCGTGTGGCGCCGGTCGCGTGCCCATGCGCACCTTGACGCCGGGCGCCATGCTCGCCTGGCTGCGATAGATGCCTGGCACGCCGCAATCGGCGAGCCAGCCGCCCCACGTGCTGTTGGCGAGGATCATCGTCTCGGCGACGATGAGGTCGAGCGGCGAGCCGCGCTGCCGGGTCGTGATCTCGACGGCTTCGTCGCCCTCGATGGCGGCGCCGTCGGCGACCTCGAGCCGGAAGGCGTAGTCCGGCCGGTTGAAGTTCTCCGGCTTGCCGCGCACGATTTCGCGGCCGGCCTTCAGGTGGCGAGCGAGGCCGTGCAGGAACGTGAGCTCGGCGGCGAACGGCAGTCCGGCTGGCAGCCCTGCCTCGAGGCTCGCTTCGTTCACGTCGGCGTCGAGCTGGTCGTGGCGGAGGTTGGCGGCGATGTGGACGCGCTCCAGACGCGTCTCGCTCGAAAGCACCGCCAGCGTTTGCGCGTCGAGCGTCACGTAGAGCGAGACGACGGGCACCTCGCACCCCTCGGCGAGCGTGAAGGCCTCGACAACCGCGCCGGGCAGCATCGTCAGCTTGTGGCCGGGGATGTAGACGGTCGAAAGGCGGTCTCGCGCGATCTGGTCGACGGGCGAGCCGGGCGAGAACGCAAGCCCCGGCGCCGCAATGTGGATACCGACGACGACGCTGCCGCTGCCGAGGCCCTGCACCGAGAGCGCGTCGTCGATCTCGGTGGTCTGCGAGTCGTCGATCGAGAAGGCTCGCGCACCGCTCAACGGCAACGCGTCGCGCACGGTCGGCACGTCGACCTCGGCGAAGCCGACGCCCTTCGGAAACTCCTCGAACAGGAAGCGACGCCAGTGGAACTCGTACGGCGAACTGATCGCGCCGGCCGCCTTCAGCAACTCGAGGGGCGGGCGGCCTGCGCGCTGCGCCGCAGCCACCACGGCCTTGTATTCCGGCGCGTTCTTGTCGGGCCTGAAGAGGATGCGGTAGAGCTGCTCGCGCACCGGCGCCGGGCAGCTGCCCGCGACCAGCTCGGCGGCCCAGGCCTCGACCTGTGCAGCCACCGCCTTCTTGCGCTCGATTCCGAGCAGCGCAGCCTTGACGATCTCTTCGGGCGCCTTGCGAAAGCGTCCCTTGCCGAGGCGGCGGAAATAGTGAGGTGCCGCGAACAGGCGCAGCAAGGCGGCCGCCTCCTGCGTCACCCCGGTGGCGGCGCCGAAATAGTCGCGTGCCAGTTCGGCGAAGGCGAAGTCGCCTTCGGGCGCGAATTCCCAGGCGAGGTCGAGGTCGACTTCCGCCGCGATCTTCTCGGCGCTGTGGAGGAGGACTTCGGGCTCGGGGCTGGCAAAACGGAGCAACACGTTGGCGGCCTTGACCTTGGCGCGCTTGCCCGAGCCGAGCTCGATCTGAAGCGAGGCATCGGTCTCGCTCATCACCCGGCCGGCGTGGAACTTTCCGGCGTCTTCGAAGAGGGCATACATGGGAAGCTGATTGTCGCCTGCCTCGCTACTGCGGGGGCCGCGAGCGTGCCGGCACTCCCCGCTCTCAATAGATCCGGCCACGCTTGAAACGGGCGTGGGTCCCGGGCGCGAGCACCGCGGCCTTCGCTAGCGCCGCGAAGTTGCCCGACGCGTGGGCGTGGCAGATCGCGAGGCCCAGCGCATCGGCGGCGTCGGGGCCCGGCAGCGAGGGCAAGGCGAGCAGCCGCATCACCATCTGCTGGACCTGCTCCTTCTTGGCGAGCCCGTGGCCGACGACGGCGCGCTTCATCTGCAGCGCCGTGTACTCCGCCACGCTCAGCTCGTGTGCCACCAGTGCCGAGAGCGCTGCACCTCGGGCCTGGCCGAGCAGCAGCGTCGATTGCGGATTGACGTTGACGAAGACGATCTCCACCGAGGCGCAGGTCGGCGCGTAGCGCATCGCGATCTCGCGCACGCCTTCGAAGATGATCTTGAGGCGCCCCGGCAGGTCGCCGATGGCGACGGCGCTGGTGCGGATGGTGCCGCTCGCGACGTAATGCAGCCGCGCGCCTTCACGCTCGACGACGCCGAAGCCCGTCGTCCGCAAGCCTGGATCGATGCCGAGAACGCGCATGAAGGGAGTGGACAGGAGAATGGGCCGGTAGCGCTGCGATCGGTGCAGCCGGATGCAGCGATTGGACCCGAATCAGATTCCGAAATACCAGCGCACCGAGTGAAAGAACACCGGCGCTGCGAAGCAGAGCGGCGCAACGCGATCGAGCAGCCCCACGGCGCCCGTGACCGACGAGTTGCCGCGCCAGTTGCGCACGCCGGCGTCGCGCTTGAGCGCCTTCATCACGAATTCGCCGAGCGTGCCGGCGGCCCCCGCGACGGCGCCCATCGCGAGCGCCGGCAGCGGCTTGAACGGCGTCGCCCAGTAAAGCAGCACGCCAACGATTCCGGCCGCCGCGACGCCGACGCCCCACGCGCGCCAGGAGAACGAGCGGCTGATGGCGCGCGCCACGGGGCGGCGCCGCAGACGCCGGCTGGCCGCTTCCTGGGCGAGCTGTGCTGCGACCACCGCGACCACGAGAAAGAACACGAGAAAGGCACCTCGCTCGCGGTAGCTGGGCAGGTCGAGCAGCAGCAGCGCCGGCGCGTGGCTCATTCCGTAGACGCAGACCGTGATGCCCCACTGGATCTTCGCCGTACGCTCAAGGAAGCGGAACGGATCGTTGGCGAGGGCGCTGATGACCGGGATCGCGAAGAACACGTAGACCGGGATGAAGACCGTGAAGGCGTTGAACTGGCGCTCGGCGACGAGCACGTATTGCACCGGCAGGACGACGAAGAACGCGAGCAGCAGGCTGCGGTGGTCGCCGCGGCGCGTGTGCGTCAGCGTCACGAATTCGCGCAGGGCCAAAAAGGAGACGAAGCCGAACAGCAGCGTCGAGCCGAACGGCCCCGAGGCCCAGGCGACCCAGAACAGCAGGGCGCCGCCCCAGAGCGCTCTCAGCTCCCGGCCGAACTGGTCGCTCGCCGAAGACTGCGCCGGCGTCTGCTCGCGAAACGAGCGGCTGAAGGCGTAGAGCGTGACCAGCACGAGGATGCCGAAGAGCACCACGAACAGCAGGCCGATCTGCTGCGTGACGCTGAGCTGTCGCAGGCTGCCCATGCAACTCGCTTCAGGCGACTTCGCGCAGCGCGATCACGGCGGCGCGGGCGCGGTCGAGAAAGGCGCGGCGTTCCTCGCCGACGCCGAGCGCGATCGGCGCGCCGAAGACCACCGTGCACAGGATGGGCACCGGGACGACCTCGCCTTTCGGCATGACGCGCTGCACGTTGTCGATCCAGGTCGGGATCAGCTGCACCTCCGGAAAGGCCTGCGCGAGCGCATAGACGCCGGACCTGAACGGCGCCGGATCAGCGGCGTGCCCGCGCGTGCCCTCGGGAAAGATCACCAGCGAGTCGCCGTTGCGCAGCGCCTCCATCAGCGGCTGCAGGGGGTCTTCGTCGTCCCTGACGACTGCTGCGCCGGCCTCGGCGGTGCGGCCGCGGCTCACGTAGACGGCGTTGAAGATCTCGCGCGTGATCCAGTGCTTCAGCGGAGTCGCGGTCCAGTAGTCACGCGCGGCGATCGGCCGCGTGACGGCGCGGAGGTCGCGCGGCAGTGCAGCCCAGACCAGCACCCAGTCGAAATGGCTCTGGTGGTTCGCGAAGTAGATGCGCTGCTCCGCCTTCGGCGTGGTGCCGTACCAGTGGCCCTGTGCGCCGGTGATCAGGCGCGCGAGAAAGGCGAGCGCGAGTCCGGCGGCTTCAGGAAGCTTCAATGGCGAAAGTGACGGACGGCGGTGAAGACCATGGCGATACCGCGTTCGTTCGCGGCGGCGATGACCTCGTCGTCGCGCATGGAGCCCCCGGGCTGGATGACCGAGGTGGCGCCGCAGTCGATGACGACGTCGAGACCATCGCGAAACGGGAAGAAGGCGTCGCTTGCCGCCGCTGAACCGACGAGCGACAGTCCTGCCGCCTCGGCCTTGATCCTGGCGATGCGAGCCGAGTCGAGCCGGCTCATCTGGCCCGCGCCGACGCCGAGCGTGGCGCCACCAGCACAGAAGACGATCGCGTTGCTCTTCACGTACTTGGCGACCTGCCAGGCGAAGATCAGGTCGCGCATCTGATCCGGCGAGGGCTGCTTCGTGGTCACGACCCTGAGGTCGCGTTCGGCGATCTCGTGGCGATCGGCCGTCTGCATCAGCAGACCCGATCCGATGCGCTTGCTGTCGTGGCGATTGCCGCCACCCGCGGCGCCGGTTTGCGGCAGCGCGATCGAGAGCACGCGCACGTTGACCTTGGCGGCGAACACCGCCAGCGCTTCGGCCGTGAACGACGGTGCGATCAACACCTCGACGAACTGCCTGGCGACGTGCTCCGCGCAGGCCCGGTCGACCTCGGCGTTGAAGGCGATGATGCCGCCGAAGGCCGAGGTCGGGTCGGTCTTCAGCGCCTTGGCGTAGGCCTCGGCGCAGGTCGCACCCAGCGCCACGCCGCACGGGTTGGCATGCTTGACGATGACGCACGCCGGCGCGGCGAGAGTCTTCACGCATTCCCAGGCGGCATCGGCATCGGCGATGTTGTTGTACGAAAGCTCCTTGCCCTGCAATTGCGCGGCGGTGACGAGAGAGCCGGGCGCCGGATCGAGATCGCGATAGAAGGCGGCGCGCTGGTGCGGGTTCTCGCCGTAGCGCAGGTCCTGCAGCTTCACGAAGCGGTCGTTGACCTGCTTCGGGAATTCGCTCCGCTCGGGCACGCCGGCAGTCGGGCCCGCGA
>JBDTCA010000080.1:0-4291 GCA_039923815.1 Caldimonas sp.
CGGGTCAGCGCGACCTCGGCCTCGCCGAGTGCCTCGCCGTGCGCCTTGGCGGTGCCGGCGCGGTTCGGCGAGCCCTTGCCGATCGTCGTCTTGCAGCAGATCAGCGTCGGCTTCGCGTTCTGCGCGCGCGCCTTGGCGATGGCCGCGTCGACAGCGTCGACGTCGTGACCGTCGACGCCTGCGATCACGTTCCAGCCGTAGGCCTCGAAGCGCCTGGGCGTGTCGTCGATGAACCAGGGCGCCACCGCGCCGTCGATCGAGATGCCGTTGTCGTCGTAGAGCGCAATCAGCTTGCCGAGCTTCCAGGCGCCGGCGAGCGCGCAGGCCTCGTGGCTGATGCCTTCCATGAGGCAGCCGTCACCGAAGAAGACATAGGTGCGGTGGTCGACGACGGTGTGGCCGCCGCGGTTGAATTCGGCGCCGAGCAGCTTCTCGGCCAATGCCATGCCGACAGCGTTGGTGAGGCCCTGGCCGAGCGGGCCGGTGGTTGTCTCGACACCCGGCGTGAGACCGACTTCGGGATGCCCTGGCGTCAGGCTGTGCAGCTGGCGGAAGTTGCGCAGCTCGGAGAGTGCAAGGTCGTAGCCGGTCAGGTGCAGCAGCGAATACATCAGCATCGAGCCATGACCGTTCGAGAGCACGAAGCGATCGCGCCCGGGCCACTTCGGATTGGCCGGGTTGTGGCGCAGATGCCGGCTCCAGAGCGCGACGGCGATCTCGGCCATGCCCATCGGCGCGCCCGGATGGCCGGAGTTGGCCTGCTGCACGGCGTCCATCGACAGTGCCCGGATGGCGTTGGCCATGAGCCTGGAGTCGCGCGCCGGTTCGTGCTTCGACCCGCGAGTGCGAGCCTGCGAACGATCCGCGGGAGGCTTGTCGGAAGCAAAAGTCGCAGCCATGCGGGGTCCGTACGGAGGAGAGCCGATCATTTTAGAGTGCCGGTTTCATCCGGCCCGGCCTCGGATAATCGGCCGATGCATGGACTGCACCTGACGGCCGATCTGCGTGGCTGCGCACCCGCGAGGGCCGCGATGACCGAACTCGACGCGCTCCGCGCGGCGTGCCTGAGCGCCGTCGCCGCGGCCGGCCTGCAGGCGGTCGGCGAGTTATTCCACCGCTACGTTCCTCCGCCCGGCGCAGGCGCCGGGGCGGCGGCACCGGCCGGCATCACCGGCGTCGTGTTGCTGGCCGAGTCGCACCTGACCGTGCACACCTGGCCCGAGCTCGCCGCCGCCACGCTCGACGTCTACGTCTGCAACCTCGCCAGCGACAACTCGGCCAAGGCCGAAGCGGTGCTGGCGGCGCTGATCGCGTTGTTCGCACCGGCCTCGGTCGAGCGCCATGCGTTGCGCCGCGGCGAGGTCGAGGTGGCGACGGCATGACGACGACGCGACCCCTGAAGGCGATCGTGCTCGCCGCCGGCCGCGGCAAGCGGATGAGGCCGCTGTCCGACACCTGTCCGAAGCCGCTGCTCGAAGTGCACGGCAAGCCGCTGATCGCGTGGCACATCGAGGCACTGGCGCGCAGTGGCGTGCGCGAGATCGTGATCAACACCGACTGGCTCGAGGAGCGCATCGTCATTGCGATCGGCGACGGCGCCCGATTCGGCGTAGCAATCACCTATTCGATGGAAGGCCGCGACCACGGTGGCGCGCTCGAGACGGCGGGTGGCATCGCCAAGGCCTTGCCCCTGCTCGGCGACGCCTTCTGGATCGTGTCCGCCGACATCTTCGCGCCCGACTTTCGCTTCAGCGAGGCAGCCGCCGAGCGCTTCGTCGCCAGCGACCGGCTGGCGCAACTCTGGCTGGTGCCGAACCCGAGCTTTCATCCGGGCGGCGACTTCGGCCTCGGCGACGACGGCCTGGGCCTCGCCGAAGGCGCGGGCCCTGATGGCCAGCGCTGGACCTACGCCAACATCGCCCTCGCCCGCGCCACCCTGTTGGCTGGCGTCGTACCCGGCAGCCATGCACCGCTGGCGCCGCTGCTCTACGCGGGCATGCGCGAACGCCGCATCGCCGCCGAGATCTACCGCGGCCGCTGGGACAACGTCGGCACGCCGGCCCAGCTGGCCGAGCTGAATGCGCGCGAGGGCCTCAGTCGGACATCGGCTTCGTGATCGCGTCGATGCGGGTCATGACCTCGGGTGTCAGCTTGTCGAGGGCGTCGAGGGCGCCGAGGTTCGAGCGCAGCTGCTGGGTCGTCGAGGCGCCGGTGATCACCGTCGACACGCGCGGGTTGTGAGCGCACCAGGCGATGGCGAGCTGTGCCATCGTCACGCCGAGTTCGGCGGCGATCGGCTCGAGTCTGGCGACGGCGGCGTTCTTGCCGGGATCGGTCAGGCCGGCGACCAGAAAGCCCATGTTGCCGAGCGCGCCGCGGCTGCCGGCCGGCACGCCGTCCTTGTACTTGCCGGTCAGGAGCCCACTGGCGAGCGGACTCCAGGTCGTCAAGCCGAGGCCGATGGCGTCGTAGAGCGGGGCGTATTCCTGCTCGACGCGTTGGCGGTGGAACAGGTTGTACTGCGGCTGCTCCATCACCGGCTTGTGGAGATGGTGCCTGTCGGCGATGTCCCAGGCGGCGCGGATATCAGCGGCGCTCCATTCGCTCGTGCCCCAGTAAAGCGCCTTGCCGCGCGTGTTCATGTCGCTCATCGCCCACACGCTCTCCTCGATCGGCGTCAGCGGATCGGGGCGATGGCAGTAGACGAGGTCGATGAAGTCGAGGCCCATTCGCTGGAGCGAGCCGTCGATGGCCTGCATCAGGTACTTGCGGTTCAGCGTGTCCTTCTTGTTGACGACGTTGCCTTCGCGCTGCAGGCCCCAGAAGAACTTGGTCGAGACGACGTAGTCGAGGCGCGGCCACTTCAGCGCCTTGATCGCGTCGCCCATCACCTGCTCGCTCTTGCCGAGCGCGTAGACCTCGGCGTTGTCGAAGAAGTTGACCCCGGCATCCATGGCCGCCGCAAGCATCTCCTGCGCCGCCTTGGTGTCGACCTGCGTGTGATATGTGACCCACGAGCCGAGCGAGAGGGCGCTGACCTGGAGGCCGCTGGAGCCGAGGCGGCGGTACGGCATGGACATTGGAATTTTCCTGTGGCTGCAAGTGGGTCGGCAAGACTATCGGAAAGACTGCAGCGGTGCCGCCGCTACAGTTCAGCGATGACGATGGCCGCCTTCGCCTCACGCCGCGCCCGCGTCGCCGCGGCCCTGCGCGAAGCCGGCGGCGGCATCGCCGTATTGGCGACCGCGCCCGAGCACCCGCGCAATGCCGACAACGACCACCCGTATCGCCACGGCAGCGACTTCCACTACCTGACCGGCTTCGGCGAGCCCGGAGCCTGGCTGCTGATCGACGCCGCCGGCCGCAGCACCTTGTTCTGCCGCCCGAAAGACACCACCCGAGAGCTGTGGGACGGCTATCGCCTCGGCCCCGACGCGGCACCGGCCCGCCTCGGCATCGATGACGCGTGGCCGCTCGACCGCTTCGACGAGATCGTCGTCGAGCGGCTCGCCGGCCAGCCGGCGGTCTGGTGGCCGTTCGCCACCGCCGGGCTCGGCCAGCAGGTCGAAGGCTGGCTCGCGCAGTCGCGCAGTCGCGAATACCTCGGCGTCGACGCGCCCTCGACCCAGCGCGACCTCGGCGCCGTGCTCGGCGAACTGCGCGTGATCAAGGACGAGGGCGAGGTCGCGACGATGCGGCAGGCCGCTGCCATCAGCGCCGGCGCCCATGTTCGTGTCATGCGCTTTTGCGCCAGCCGGATCGGCGCCGATCCGCGGGCCGGCATCGCCGAATACGAGATCGAGGCGGAGCTGCTGCACGAGTTCCGCCGCCACGGCGCCGACGGGCCGGCTTATGGCTCGATCGTCGCCGCCGGCAAGAACGGCTGCGTGCTGCACTACGTGCCTGGCGCCGACCGCCTGCGCGCCGGCGAGCTCTGCCTCGTCGATGCCGGCTGCGAGCTCGACGGCTACGCCAGCGACATCACGCGCACCTTCCCTGCCAGCGGCCGCTTCAGTGCGCCGCAGCGCGAGCTCTACGACATCGTCGACGCCGCCCAGCGCGCGGCCATTGCGAAGACGCGGCCCGGTGCCCGCCTGCGCGACGGCCACGCCGCCGCCGTGCGCGTGCTCGCCCAGGGCATGCTGGACACCGGCCTGCTCGACCGCAACGCCGTCGGCGACGTCGACGCGGTGATCGAGTCCGCCGCCTACCGCGCCTTCTACATGCACGGCACCGGCCACTGGCTCGGCCGCGACGTCCACGACGCCGGCAACTACCAGTCGGACCATGA
>JBDTCA010000081.1:0-11579 GCA_039923815.1 Caldimonas sp.
GGCAAGGCCATGGAAACCGGCATCCACGCCGCCGAGGCCATCCTCGCCCAAGCCGAGGGAAGCGACGACGCCGCGGTGCGAGCCGACTACGCCGCCCGCGTGCTGGCCCTCAAGCCGCGCTTCGATCTCTACGAGCAGGCCAACCGCGCCAACGAGTACCCCTGGCTCATCGACCTGCTGGTCTGGAGCGCCAGGCGCAGCCCGCGCCGCGTCGAGCGCATGGCGGGCGTGCTCGAGGAAACGCACATCCCGACCGACGCCGTCACCGTGCGCGGCGTGGTGCGGCGGATCTTCAGCCGGCGCTGAGCGAGCCGCACCCGTCATGTGCCAGCTCCTCGGCATGAACGCCAACACGCCGACCGACGTGATGTTCAGCTTCACCGGCTTCGCGACGCGTGCCGCGGAGCACAAGGACGGCTTCGGTATCGCCTTCTTCGAGGACAAGGGCGTGCGCCTGTTCGTCGACGTGCAGAGCGCCTGCGCCTCGCCGCTGGCGCAGATGATCCGCAGCTACCCGATCAAGAGCGAGAACATCGTCGCCCACATCCGCAAAGGCACGCAGGGCCACGGCGCGCTCGAGAACACCCACCCTTTCGTGCGCGAGCTCTGGGGCCGCTACTGGGTCTTCGCCCACAACGGCGACCTGCACGACTACCAGCCGCGATTGCACGGCGCCTTTCATCCCGTCGGCGAGACCGACAGCGAGCGCGCCTTCTGCTGGCTGATGCAGGAGCTTGCGAAGGCGCACGCCGGCGTGCCCGGCCTCGACGAACTCAGCGCGACGCTGGCCGAGCTGATGCCGCAGGTGGCTCGCCACGGCGTCTTCAACGCCATGCTCTGCAACGGCCAGGCGCTGTGGGCCCATTGCTCGACGAAGCTCTTCCACATCGTTCGCCAGCATCCGTTCGCACGCGCCTCGCTGCAGGACGACGACGTCACCGTCGACTTCGCACGAGAGACTTCGCCGAGCGACCGCGTCGCCGTCGTCGTCACCGAGCCGCTCACGAAAAACGAGGAGTGGCACGCGTTCGCGCCCGGCGAGATGCGCATCTTCGTCGACGGTGCGCCGCACTTGCCGGCGCGGTCGGCACCGAGACCCGGGTCATGAACTTCACTGCCCTGAACTGCCCGCAGTGCGGCGGCCCGCTGCCGCGCCAGGCCGCCTGGCGCATGGTCGAGTGCCCGAACTGCCGCGCCATCGTGACGCGCTCGGTCGAGGTCGTCGAGCGTGCCGGCTTCCGGGCGGCGCTCGCCCGCAGCCGCGGCGCCGCGACCGCCGGCGCGCGCACGCTGGCCGCGGGCGGCGCCTCGTATGCGCTCGTGGCCCGGCTGGGCCAGGGCACCCGCTCCGACGTCTACCTCGGCGAACGGCTCGGCGCGCTGCCGGCGACCGTCACCGTCAAGATCGCGCGCAGCGACGCCGGTGCCGAGGCCCTGCTCGCCGAAGGCCGCCATCTCGCCGCGCTGCAGGCGCTCGACGTCGCCGGCGCCGCCTACTTCGGCCAGCGCCTGCCGCAGCCGGTGTTCGCCGGCAACGGCATCGAAGCCGGCGCCGACCGCCGCACGGTGCTGGTGCTGCGCCACCCGGCCGGCCACTGGGGCAGCCTGGCCGCGGTCGCGCAGGCGCAGCCCAACGGTGTCGACGCACGCCACATCGTCTGGATGTGGCGGCGGGTGCTCGAGGTGCTCGCCTTCACGCACCGCGCCGGCTGGAGCCACGGCGACCTCTCGCTCGGCCACCTGCTCGTGCACCCGGCCGAGCACGGCGTGCGGATCATCGGCTGGGCTCGCGCTCGCCACGACGGCGGCTCGGCCTTGCGGCAAGCCTGCGGCCACGACCTGCGCCAGCTCGCCTGGTCGATGCGGGCGCTGTTGCACGGCGAGTCGGGCGGCGCGCCGCCCATTCCTGCGTCGACACCGGCGCCGCTCGCTGCCCTGCTGAGACAGGTCAGCGAAGACGGCCCGTGGCGGGTGGGGCATGGCGCCGAGGACGTCGAGAAGGCGCTGGGTCGAGCCGCCTCCGATGCGTTCGGCGCGCCACGCTTCGTCGCCTTCGACCCCTTGCATTGATTCAAAGGAGCGTTCATGGGACACGGTCACTATTCACACGCAGCCCATTCGGCGCTGCTCGCCGATCGCGCCTCGCGGCCTGCGTCCGAGGTGTTCGCGCAGCGCGGCTGCCACGGCCTCATGGACCCGCGCGGCCTCAAGGTGCGGGAGTCGCGCGACAACGCCGACCACCCGGCATCGCTCGGCATCGTCTTCGCGCTCGACGTCACCGGATCGATGCGCGACATCCCGCGCCGGCTGGCGTCGCACGACCTGCCGCACTTCATGAAGCTGCTGGAGGACTGCTCCGTCGCCGACCCGCAGCTGCTGATCATGGCCGTCGGCGACGCCACCTCGGACCGGGCGCCACTGCAGGTCGGCCAGTTCGAATCGACGGCCGCGCTGATGGACCAGTGGCTGACCTGGAGCTACCTCGAAGGCGGTGGCGGAGGCACCGGCTCCGAGAGCTACGAGCTGGTGTTCTACACGATGGCGCAGCACATCGACATGGACTGCTGGGCCAAGCGCAAGAAGCGTGGCTACCTGTTCATGACCGGCGACGAGCTGCCGTATCCAGCGGTCTCTCGCCACCAGGTCGAGGCGGTGTTCGGCGAGAAGCTCGACGACGACATCCCGATCGAGGAAGTCATCGCCGCCGCCGCCGAAACGGCAAACCTTTTCTTCCTGATCCCCGACCTGGGCCGGCGCCAGCGTTGCGAGGCGCGGTGGCACGAACTGCTCGGTGACCACGTGATCTGCATGGAGTCGCCGGAAGACACCTGCGCCGTTGCCGCCGGCATCGTCGCCCTCGGCGAGGGCGCCCTGACCGACCTCGACGCCTTCGCGGCGGCCCTGGGCAAGACCGGCGCCAGCAGCGAACGTGTCGGCGCCGCGGTGCGGGCGCTGACGCCGTTCTCGGCCGTGCTGCGGCCCGGTCAGCCGTTGCCGGCGTTCGCCGCCCATGCGCCGGCCGGCGACCGACCGGCATGGTGGCGCAAGCTGTTCGGTTGAATAGGCGCGCGCCGTGTCGTCGATCTGCTGAAGCGCTGAGCCGCTGATCTGCGGGGCGAGGTCCAGCAACGATGGCGGCGGATCGACTCGTCTCGGTGATCGGCCTCGGCTTCGGCGACTGCGGCAAGGGCCTCGCCACCGACTTTCTCGTGCGCCGGCTCGGCGCCCACACGGTGGTGCGCTTCAACGGCGGTGCCCAGGCCGGCCACAACGTCGTGCTGCCCGATGGCCGGCGCCACACCTTCTCGCAGTTCGGCTCCGGCAGCTTCACGCGCGGCGTCGTCACCGTGCTGGCGCAGTCGGTGGTCGTGCATCCGACGGCCTTGCTCGAGGAGGCGCGCGTGCTCGCCGCGACCGGTGTCGACGATGCCCTGGAACGGCTGCACATCGACGGCCGATGCCGGATCACAACGCCGTTTCACCAGGCCGCCGGCCGGCTGCGCGAATGGCAGCGCGGTGCCGGAGCGCACGGCAGCTGCGGGTCTGGCTTCGGCGAGACCGTGCGGCACGCCATCGAGCACGGCGACGAGACCCTGCACTGGCGCGATCTGACGGCCACGGGCAGCGGCGCCGCGGCCCGGCTCGAGGGTCGCCTCGATGCCGTTCGCGAGACGCTGCGCCGCGAGCTGGCGCACACCCGCCGTGACCGTGATCCGGCCCATGCCGAGGCCTCGGCCGAATGGCGGATCCTCGACAGCCCGGAGGTCGCGAGGCGCTGGCTCGAACGCGCGCGGGAAGCAGCGCGGCGCGTTGCTGGCGGCGACACCGCGGTCGACCGCATGGCCCGCCCCGGCAGCCTAGTCTTCGAAGGCGCGCAGGGCATCCTGCTCGACGAGTCATACGGCTTCGATCCGCACACCACCTGGAGCCGCATCGGCACGGCAGCCGTCGAGGACGTGATCGCCGAGGCGGGCCGGCCGGCCGAGGTCCGGCATCTCGGCGTGCTGCGCAGCTACCTCACCCGCCACGGCGCCGGCCCGATGCCGAGCGAAGACGCCGCGCTCGACGCCGTGCTCGCCGAGCCTGACAACGGCAACGCCGGCTGGCAGGGCCGCTTTCGCCGCGGCCATGCCGACGCCGTGCTGATGCGCTATGCCGTCGATGCCGCCGGGCCGCTCGACGGCCTCGTCGTCAGCCACCTCGACGCCTTCGCGCGCACCGACCGCCTGCGCTGGTGCGAGGCCTGGCGCGCGCCGGGAGCCGGGGCGGATGCCACGCTGTGCAGCCTCGATCCAGGCGATGCCGACCGCATCGTCGCCTTGCGCGCGAGCGCTGCCGCGGCCAGCCTCGCTGCCTCGCGCCGGCTCGGCGAGTTGCTGGGCCGCGCCCGACCTCAATACGATCCGCGGCCGCCTCGCTCGGCGGCCGAATTCATCGCCCGCGTGGAGGCCACGACCGGCCTGCCGGTGCGCTTCGGCGCCGTCGGCCCCACCCACGACGACGTCATCGCGAGGCCATCGTGACGACACCCACGAAGCCGCGGCGCGATGACAATCCGACCCGTCTGCCACCTCACCGACACGAGACCATGACCGCACCCGCCATGCCGACCCCCCGCTTCGACACGTTCTACAGGTACGACGAGATGACGCGGCTGCTGTTCGACTACGCCAAGGCGCAGCCGACGCTGATGGCGGTGCAGTCGATGGGCAAGAGCCACGAGGGTCGCGACATCTGGGTCGCCACGATCACCAACATCGCCACGGGTGCCGCCGAGGACAAGCCGGCGTTCTGGGCCGACGGCAACATCCATGCCGCCGAGCTGACGGCGTCGACCGCGGTGCTCTATTTCCTGAACGAGCTGCTCACGAAGTACGGCCACGATGCCGACATCACCCAGCTGCTCGACACCCGCACCGTCTACCTCTGCCCGCGCCTGAACCCTGACGGCGCCGAGCTGGCACTGGCCGACCGGCCGCGCCACATCCGCTCGTCGACACGGCGCTATCCCTTCGACGAGGAAAGCGTCGATGGCCTTACCGCCGAAGACATCGACGGCGACGGTCGCATCCTCTTCATGCGCGTGCCCGATGCCAACGGCACCTGGAAGAAGTGCCACGCAGACCCCCGGCTCATGGTCGCGCGCGAGCCCGGTGAATACGCGGGCGAGTTCTATCGCCTGATGCCCGAGGGCCTGATCAAGAACTACGACGGCCTCACGATCAAGGTCAATGCCGACCTCGAGGGCCTCGACCTCAACCGCAATTTCCCGTCGGGCTGGCGCCAGGAGCACGAGCAGGTCGGCGCCGGCGACTACCCGACCAGCGAGCCTGAAGTGAAGGCGATGGTCGACTTCATCGTCCGGCACCCGAACATCGGCGCGGCCATCAGTTATCACACCCACAGCGGCGTGATCCTCAGGCCGATGGGCACGCAGAGCGACGAGGACATGATCCCGGAGGACCTGTGGTCGATCAAGCGCTTCAGCGAGATCGGTGCCAAGCTCTCCGGGTACCCGGCGATCAGCATCTGGCACGACTTCAAGTACCACCCGAAGGACGTCATCACCGGCACCCAGGACTGGGTCTACGAACATCTGGGCGCGCTGTTCTGGGTGGTCGAGATCTGGGCCCCGAACAAGGAAGCCGGCATCACCGACTACAAGTGGATCGACTGGTACCGCGAGCACCCGGTCGAGGACGACCTCAAGCTCATCAAGTGGAGCGACGAGCACTGCGGAGGCCAGGCCCATGTCGACTGGAAGCCGTTCATGCACCCGCAACTCGGCCAGGTCGAGATCGGCGGCTGGGACAAGATGAACTACTGGCGCAATCCACCGCCGCAGCTGCGCGAACGCGAGGCGGCGCGGTTCCCGAAATGGATGACGACGATCGCGCTGTCGCTGCCCAGGCTGGAGCTGCTGCGCACCGAAGTGCGCGCGCTCGGTCCCGACACGTGGCGGGTGCGCATCGCCGTTGCCAACAGCGGCTGGCTGCCGGCCTACGTGACCCAGCTGGCGCTCAAGCGAAAGATCGTGCGCGGAGTCATGTTCGAGATCCATCTGCCGGAGGGCGACTCCTCGGTCTCGCTGGTGAGCGGCAAGCCACGCATGGAAGGGCCGCAACTCGAAGGCCATGCACCGAAGAGCTCGCTCAATGCCTTCCTGCCGACCCGCGAGGTCACGGCCGACCGCGCCGTCGGCGAATGGGTGGTGCGGGCGCCGCAGGGCACGCGTCTGGCACTGAGCGCTCGCGCCGATCGGGCCGGCGCGGTGCGCGCCGAGGTCGTGCTGGACTGAGGCGCGAGGACCGGACATGGATGAGATTGCACGTGCTGGCGACGGCGCCGAAGCGCGCTTCCGGTTGCTCGTCGAGGGTGTTCGCGACTACGCCATCTTCATGCTGGATCCGGCGGGGCACGTCCTGACCTGGAACGCGGGGGCCGAGCGCTTCAAGGGCTACCAGGCCCACGAGATCATCGGCCAGCACTTCTCGCGCTTCTACCCGCCCGAAGCACTTGCCCGTGGATTGCCGGCGCACGAACTCGAGGTGGCGCGCGAGGTGGGCGCCTTCGAGGACGAGGGCTGGCGCGTCCGCAAGGACGGCTCGCTGTTCTGGGCCAACGTCGTCATCACGGCGATGCGCACTGCGGATCACGGCCTTCTCGGCTTCTCGAAGGTCACCCGCGACCTGACACAGCGCCGAGGCCAGGAGGAAGCGTTGCGTCAAAGCGAGGAGCGCTTTCGGCTCCTCGTGGAAGGCGTGCCCGACTACGCCATCTTCATGCTCGACGTCAACGGCACGGTCGCCACCTGGAATGTCGGCGCGCAGCGGATGAAGGGCTATGCGCCCGCAGAGATCATCGGCCACCACTTCTCGACCTTCTATCCCGAAGACGCCAGGCAAAGCGGCTGGCCCGAGCACGAGCTCGAGAGGGCGGCGGCCCAGGGCAGCTTCGCCGATGTCGGCTGGCGGCTGCGCAAGGACGGCAGCCGCTTCTGGGCCAACGTCACCATCACCGCCCTTCGCGATGCCACCGGCCTGCTGATCGGATTCGCCAAGCTGACCCGCGACCTCACCGAGAGCAAGCGCGTCGAGGCCGTCGAGTTGGTCGGCCGGCAACGCGAGGAGATCCTCGAGGCCGAGCGCAATGCCCGCATGGCGGCGCAACGGGCGACGCGGATCAAGGACGAGTTCCTGGCGACGCTGTCGCACGAGCTCAGGACACCCCTGAGCGCGATCCTCGGCTGGGCTCAAGTCCTGCTCAAAGGCTCCGCCAGCGAGCCCGCCGTGCAGAAGCGGGCCATCGAGGTGATCGACCGCAACGCCCGTGCGCAGGTGCAACTCATCGACGATCTGCT
Source organism: Caldimonas sp. (assembly GCA_039923815.1). Taxonomy (GTDB): domain Bacteria; phylum Pseudomonadota; class Gammaproteobacteria; order Burkholderiales; family Burkholderiaceae_C; genus Schlegelella_A. Next base: position 7,361 of record JBDTCA010000081.1, read on the forward strand.
TGACCTCAACCGCATCATGACGGGCAAGATCCGGCTGCAGCTCCAGCGGGTTCCGATGCGCGATGTCGTCGAGGCGGCGATCGAGTCCGCCAGGCCGGCGGCCGAGGCCAAGGAGCTCCGGCTGGAGAGTCGCATCGACCCGACGGACGACCATGTGAACGCCGACAGCGGCCGCCTGCAGCAGGTGGTCTGGAACCTGGTCACGAACGCCATCAAGTTCACGGCCAGGGGCGGCCAGGTGCAGGTCGTGCTGCGACGTGCCAACTCGCACATCGAACTGGTCGTCAGCGACACCGGCATCGGCATTCCGGCCGGCTTCCTGCCGCATGTCTTCGATCGCTTCTCGCAGAACGACAGTTCGACCACGAGGTCCTACGGCGGTCTCGGCCTGGGCCTGGCGATATCGAAGCAGCTCGTCGAACTGCACGGTGGAACGATCCGCGCGGCCAGTCCGGGCGAAGGCCTGGGTTCGACCTTCTCCGTCGATCTGCCGCTGTCGATCGTGCAGCTCGACGCCGAGACCATGGAACGCGTCCATCCGGCGGTGGACACGTCGCCGGGCGAGCTGCTGCCACTGCCGCAGCTCGTCGGTGTCCACGCCTTCATCGTCGACGACGAACCCGACGCCCGGGAACTGCTGCGCCGGGTGCTGGAGGATCAGGGCGCGGAGGTGACGAGCTTCGGCTCGGCCGACGAGGTGATGGTCGCCCTCAGGACGATCAAGCCCACCATCCTCGTCTGCGACATCGGCATGCCGCACACCGATGGCTACCAGTTGATCCGTGCCGTGCGTGCCGCCGAGATCCGGACCGAGCGCATGCCGGCGCTCGCGCTCACCGCGTTCGCCCGCGACGACGACCGCAGGCGCTCGCTGATCGCCGGCTACCAGGCGCACATGGCCAAGCCGTTCCACATCGGCGAGCTCGTTCTCGTCGTTGCCGACCTCGTCGGCAGGATGCGTTAGCGCCGACTCAGTCGGGCCGGGAGCATCGCAGCCGGTTCAGAAGCGCAGCCGCAGGCCCGTGGCGATCGAGCTGCCCGACGAGACGAAGCTCTGCTTCTCGTAGAGGGCGGCGACGTAGATGTCGGTGTTCTTCGAGAGGAAGTAGTCGTAGGCGATCGAGCCTTGGCGATTGGTCACGCCGGACAGCATGGTCTTCGTGTACGAATGGCCATATCCGAGCAGGATCAGGTTGTGACCGAACGGCACCGCGGCGCCGAGCTGGTACAGCGTCGTCCGGGAGTCGAGCGCAGCGCCGGTCCTGACGCGACCGATCTGGCCGTAGACGCGCACGAAGCTGAAGTCGTAGGTGGCGCCGGCCTGGATGATGTTCTGGCTCTCGAACCCGAGCGGCACGGCCTGGCCGCTGTTGCGCACGACCTCGCCGGCCAGCGTGGCCGCGAACGGGCCGGTGATGTAGGAGATGCTGCCGCCCAGGTTGTGGCCGCCGCGGCTCGAGGCCGGGTTGGTCTCGTTGGCGTTGGCTGCGACGTTGACCCGAAGCGGCGCGTCGCTGGCGTTGTTGTTGTACGAGATCGAGTTGTTCCAGCGGGTGTCGCCGAGCACGGTGCCGCCGAAATACTGGCGCACGCTCGGCGAGAAACCGATCGATTCGCCGAACGGGTTGAAGTTGATCGTCGACAGCCACAGCGGCGACGGGTTGCGGCCGAGCACGGTGGTGCCGAAGGCGCCTGACAGGCCGACGCTGGCTTCACGCGCGAAGAAGGCGTCGCCGTCGCTGCGGCCGGCGCTGCCGGTGTCGACGCGCAGATACGACTCGAGCTTGTAGACGGCACGCAGGCCACCGCCGAGATCGTCGCTGCCGCGAAAGCCGAGGTAGCTGCGCGTCAGGTTGCCGTTGTCGAGCTGCCAGCGACTGTCGCCGCCGAGCGGCCTCACATGGCTGCCGGAGGCATCGATCAGGCCATAGAGGACGGCGCTCTGGGCTTGGGCGGCGGTGCCGCAGGCGAGGGCGGCGATGGCTGCCCCGGCAAGGATCGATCGGTTCATTCGCAACACCTCGGCAGGCCCGGAGGGGCGGCGGTGGAGCCGGCAATTCGACGGCGGCTCGTATTCTGGCCCGAGAACCCCGGCGCGGCGGGCGGCTGCGGCCTTCCCGCCACAATCGGCGGCCTCAAAGAAAACGCTGCTTGGAAATCCACGTCAATGGCGCGACGCGCCAGCTTCCTTTCGATCTTGCCGAGCCGGCGCTGCCGCTGCTCTGGGCCCTGCGCGACCTGCTCGGGCTGACGGGCACGAAGTTCGGCTGCGGCGTCGGTGCCTGCGGCGCCTGCACCGTGCACATCGATGGCCAGGCGGTGCGATCGTGCGTGACGCCGCTTGCCGCGGTCGCAGGCAAGCGCGTGGTCACCATCGAGGCCATCGGCAGCACCGATCGTCCGCATCCCGTGCAACGCGCCTGGATCGCACATCAGGTGCCGCAGTGCGGCTATTGCCAGAGCGGCTTGGTGATGGCCGCGGCGGCGTTGCTGGCCACCCAACGCAATCCGAGTGACGCCGAGATCGACGCCGCCATCACCAACATCTGCCGTTGCGGCACTTATCCGCGGCTGCGCGAAGCCATCCGGACGGCCGCCCGCGAGCTCGGGCCGCGGCTGGCCCCGGCCGGCCTGATGAGGACATGAAGCGGCGAACGCTGCTGCTCAGCGGCCTGGGCGCCGCGGGTGCGCTGGTGGTCGGTTGGGGCGTGCTGCCACCGCGCGACCGCATCGGCAATCCGGCGAGCTGGCTGGCGGGCGAGGGCGAGGTCGGCCTCAACGGCTGGATCAAGATCGCCGCCGACGGCGCGGTGCTGCTGGCCATGAACCGCAGCGAAATGGGCCAGGGCGCGCACACCGCGCTGGCCATGCTCGCGGCCGAGGAGCTCGACGTGCCGCTGGCGCGCGTCCACCTCGTCGTCGCCGGCCAGGACCGCCTCTACGGCAACGTCGCCATGTTCGTCGGCGGCTTGCCGCTGCATCCGCGCGACAGCGAGCCCGGTCGGCAGACGAACTCTGCGCGCGCCGGCCAGTGGGTCGTGGCCAAGGTGGCCCGCGAGCTCGGCATCAATGCCACCGGCGGCTCGTCCTCGGTGGTCGACGCCTGGGACGTGATCCGGCTTGCCGCAGCCACGGCGCGGGCGCGGCTGGTCGGTGCCGCCTCGCTGGCCTGGAAGCAGCCGGCCTCCGAGCTGAGCGTGCGTGAAGGGCTCGTCAGCCATCCGTCAGGCGCCTCGTCGCACTACGGCGAGCTGGCGCGCATGGCCGCGGCCACGCCGACTGGCGATGTCGTCCTGAAGCCGCGCGCGAGCTGGTCGCTGATCGGCACCGCCGCTCCGCGCATCGACGTGCCGGCGAAGACCGACGGCTCGGCGATCTTCGGCATCGACGTTCGGCTGCCCGACATGCTGTTCGCCGCCGTGCGCCATTGCCCGATGCTCGGCGGCTCGGCCGGCGCCGTCGATGTGGCGCCGGCGTTCGCGCTCGCCGGCGTCGAGCGCGTCGTCCGCCTCGGCCCGTACGGCGGCTCGACGGCGGCGCTGGCGGTCGTCGGCCGCACCTGGTGGCACGCCCAGCGCGGCGCCCAGGCGATCAAGGTGGAATGGCAGCAGCGCCCGGCCGGATCGCTCGACAGCCAGGCCCTCCTCGACGGCCTCGAGCGCACCGCCCGCGAAGCCGCCGTCGCGAACGGCGGCTTCGCCTTCCACAGCCGTGGCGATGTGGTTGCCGCGGAGACGGCGGGTGCCGGCGTCGCCGGGAACCGCGAGGTCGAACGCGTCTACCGCGCGCCCTACCTCGCCCACGCCACGATGGAGCCGATGAACTGCACGGCGCGGGTCGCCGGCGGCAAGGTCGAGCTGTGGGTGCCGACGCAGGTGCCGGGGCTGGCGCGCGACATCGCCGCCGAGGTCGCCGGGGTGCCGGCCGAGGCGGTCACCGTGCACGTCACCTATCTCGGCGGTGGCTTCGGCCGACGGCTCGACGTCGACTTCGTCGGCCAGGCCGTGCGCATCGCCATCGAGTGCGGCGGCCGACCGGTGCAGCTGATCTGGTCGCGCGAGGAAGACATGGGTCACGACTTCTACCGGCCGGCCGGGGCCGCCGTGCTGCGCGCCAGCCTCGGCGCCGACGGTCTGCCGGTGACGCTCTCGGTGACCAGCGCCGGCGACGCCATCACGCCGCGCTGGATGGAGCGCACGATCCCGTATCTCGCCGGCCC
>JBDTCA010000082.1:0-29836 GCA_039923815.1 Caldimonas sp.
CGTCGTCCACGCGGATCTCGACACGGCGGGCGGCGAGCGAATCGAACGCCATGCGCGAGATCGCGCGCACCGCCTCGGTGACGTAGCCGCGACCTCCGCAACCGGTCTTGCACCAGTAGCCGATCTCGAAGCGGCGCAGCGCCCAGTCGATCCGGTGGAGCCCCAAGGCACCGACACAGGCGCCTTCCTGACCCTCGCCGGCCAAGGTGCCATCGACGCCACCACCGATGCGCTCGAACATCAGCATCACGAAGTCCTCGCGCAGGATGAAGCGGGCGAGCTGGCGACGGCAGTGGATCTCCGATTCATCGACGCTCGGCAGCGCACTGGCCCACGGCAGCCACGATGCCAGCTCGGCGTGGCTCGCGGCGACGGCGGCGTTGACAGCCGCGCCGTCACCGCACTTCGGCATGCGCAGCACGAGCCGCGCCGTCTCGATGCGCTCGGGCACGTCGAGCAAGATCGGATCGACCGGCGTGTTCATGCGCCTCTCAGACCGCTGCGACGCGGCCGGCCACGTCGGTCTCGGCACCGAGACCGTCGTCGAGGGCCTCGGCCCGCGGCAGATGACGGACATGACGGATGACGCCGACCCGCCACGCCACAAGCGCGAGCATCAGCGAGCCGACGCCCGCCAGGGTCAGCGAGGCACGCAAGCCGAAATGCTCGCCGAGCCAGCCACCGAGCAGCGCACCGGGGCCGGCCGGGATCAGGATCAGCCAGCGCATCGTGCTCGTCATGCGGCCAAGGAGTGGCGCCGGCGTGACCGACTGACGCAATGCCAGGAAGTTGATGAAGATGAGCACGGCGCCGATCGAGAACATCATCAGCATCCCCGCGAACATCGCTACGCCCCAGGCATTGGCCGGTGCCAGCGCCAGCAGCAGCCAGCCGGCGCCGCAGACGGCGAAGCCGAGCAGCAGGCACGGCCCGGGGCCGATGCGCCGGCTGAGGCGGTTGCCGAAAACGCTCGCGATCACCGTGCCCACGCCCATGCCCGTGTAGCAGAGGCCGACGGCCTGCTCCGAGAGACCGAGCGTGCGCGTGGCGAACAGTATCTGGACGACGATGGCGGCATGCTGGCAGGCCTGCCAGACGCCGACGGCCAGCGCCAGCGACATCAGCAACCGGTGCCTCGCCACAAAACGCACGCCGGCCTTGAGGTCGGCCCAGAACTGCCGCAAGGGCGAGCCGGTGGCGCGCGCCTTGTACGGCGTCTCGTGGATGGCGATGCCGCGCAGGATCGCGGCCGAGATCGTGACGAGGACCGCGTCGACGAGCAGCGTCAGCGGCGCGCCGACGATCTTGATCAGCGCCCCGGCCAGGCCCGGCCCGGCCACCTCGGCACCCGAGGTCGCAAGCGCGTTCTTGGCGTGCGCCTCCACCAGTCGATCTCGCGCCACCACCTGCGTCAGCACGATCTGGGCCGCACTGCCGGCCACCGTGTAGACGGTGCCGAGCACGAATCCGCACACGTAGAGCCATGTGATCGAAAGGCGGCCCGCCCACCACGCCAGCGGTACGCTGGCGACCACGACCGCGATGCTCAACTCGCCGACGACGTAGACGGGAAGCTTGCGGATGCGGTCGAGCCAGACGCCGGCAGGCAGCGAGAAGAGGACGAAGGGCGCGATCTCCATGGCCGTCAGCAAACCCATTTGCGTCGGGCTGGCGTGCAGCAGCACCGCCGCCGTGAGCGGCAGCGCCAGCAAGGTCACCTGGCCGCCGAACGAGCTGATGACGATCGATGTCCACAGGCGACGGTAGGCAGCGTCGCGCAGCAGGTCGCTCGCCGGCAATGCAGGGACCTTCAGGAATCGCAGCCACCGTCGCATGGTCGCCTGCCGCGCGTTGCCCCGCTGCAGCTCGTGTGAAGGGAGTCGAGTGCGCCGTCAGGAGCGGTAGTCGGCGTTGATCTTGACGTAGTCGATGCTGAGATCGCAGGTCCAGATGGTGGCCTGGTGCGGGCCGCGGTGCAGGCCGACGCGCACCGTGATCTCGCTTTGCTTCATGACGCGCTGGCCGTCTTCTTCGCGGTAGTCGGCGCGCCGGCCTCCGCCTTCGGCGACGTGGACATCGTCGAGGAAGAGGTCGATCTTCGCCGGGTCGAGGTCGTCGATGCCGGCATAGCCGACCGCCGCCAGGATGCGGCCGAGGTTCGGATCGCTCGCGAAGAACGCTGTCTTGACCAGAGGCGAATGCCCGATCGCGTAGGCCACCTTGCGGCACTCCGCCACGCTGGCGCCGCCTTCGACGCACACGGTGATGAACTTGGTGGCGCCTTCGCCGTCGCGCACGATCGCCTGTGCGAGCCGGCGCGCAACCTCGAACACCGCCTCGCGCAGGGCCCGGCCGTCGGCGCTGTCGAAGCTCGTCACCGCCGCGTTGCCGGCGCGGTGCGTGGCGATCAGGACGAAAGAGTCGTTGGTGGAGGTGTCGCCGTCGATCGTGATGCGGTTGAACGATTCGTCGGCCGCTTCGCGCACGAGCTGCTGCACGAGCGCGGGTGCGATGACGGCGTCGGTGGCGATGAAGCCGAGCATCGTCGCCATGTTCGGCCTGATCATGCCGGCACCCTTGCTGATGCCCGTGACGACCACCTTCTTGCCGCCGATCTGCACCGTCAGCGAAGCCGCCTTCGGCACGGTATCGGTGGTCATGATCGCGGCGGCGGCGTCGGCCCAGGCATCGGCCCTGCAGTCGGCCAGCGCAGCTGGCAGCGCGGCCTCGATGCGATCGTTGGGCAGCGTCTCCATGATCACGCCGGTGGAAAACGGCAGCACCTGTTGCGGCGCGCAGTCGAGCAGGCCGGCCAGGGCCGCGCACGTCGAGCGCGCCCGAGCCATGCCGTCCTCACCGGTGCCGGCGTTGGCGTTGCCGGTGTTGACCAGCACCGCGCGGATCTCGCCGCAGGCCGCCAGATGCTCGCGGCAGAGCTGCACCGGCGCGGCGGACAAGCGATTCATCGTGAAGACACCGGCCACCGTGGCACCGGGCTCGAGCACCACGACCGTGACGTCTCGACGGTTCGCCTTGCGCACGCCCGCCATGGCCACGCCGATGGCGAGACCGGCGACAGGATGCAGCGACGACGGGGCGGGAGGGAGCAGATTGACGGCCATGTGGGACTTTCGTTGGAGCACGATTCTAGGAAACACCGACCGATTGGCCCATGCGCATCGCGACGGCAATAGCGAATCCATGCAGTGACGCTTTCGCACGACACCGCACCTTTGGACACGACCGCGACGGTCTCCGTCAAAGCCTGCGGCGTTCGTCATGCTAGGGTGGCCGGTCATCTCCACGCGTCGCGCGACTCCATGCTTCCTTTCTTCACCGAGCTGATTACCCGTACCGATGACTCACGCCGCCAGTTCGAGAACCACCCGGTCGTCCTCGACGCCGTAGCCAACGGTCTGGCGCTGCAGCGCTACAGGAAGCTGCTGATCCAGCTCTACCACGTCGTCTGGCATTTCAATCCGGTGTGTGCCGCAGCAGCCAGCCGGATGGGCGACGGTCATCGCGAGGTGCGCTACTTTCTCTACGAGCACATGCACGAGGAGGCCGGTCACGAACAGTGGGTGCTCAATGACCTGCAGTCGGTCGGCGTCGAGGAGGCTTCGGCGCTGGCCACGGTGCCCGACCTGTACACGACCGCACTCTGCGGCTTCAACTACTGGTCGGCCGACCGCCGCAACCCCTGCTCGGTGCTCGGGATGATGTACACGCTCGAGGTCATCGCCTCCGTCTACGGCGGCGCCTTCAGTGCCGCGGTCAAGGAAGCACTGCTGCTGGAAGGCGACCGCGGCATCACCTTCATCAGCTCGCACGCCACCATGGACGCCGAGCACATGATCGAGCTGCGCAAGATCCTCAATACGATCACCGATGAGGCCGCGCAGGCCGCCGTGATCGAGTCGTGCCAGATGAACTTCCACCACTTCACGCGGATGTTCGAAGGGCTATGACACCGGCGCAGGGCGCGGCCCTCTCCACACTCATGTCTCGGCCCTACCGCACCATCCGGCTCGAATGGAGTTCGGAGTTGTCGGCGCTGCGCGTTCGCACCTGCGTGACGCCGGTGCAGTGCTACAGCCTGGCGGCCATGGCCGAGCTGCAACGGGTGTTCTCCGACATCTCGGAAAGTCCAGGCCTGGTCAAGCACTTCGTGATGACCTCCGACGTGCCGGGCATCTTCAATTTCGGCGGCGACCTTTCGCTCTTCGTGCTGCTGATCCGGGCGCGCGACGAAGAGTCGCTGCGCATGTACGGCCGCCGCTGCATCGATCTGGTGTGGTGGATGGAGATGGCATCGCAGATCGGCGTTCATACCACCGTGATGGTCCAGGGCGACACGCTCGGTGGGGGCCTCGAGTCGGTGATGTCCTTTCACAAGGTCATCTTCGAGAAGACGGCGCAGGCCGGTTTTCCCGAAGTGCTCTTCAATCTCTTCCCCGGCATGGGCGCCTGGAACTTCGTCATCCGCAAGGCCGGCTTTGCCGTCGCCAACGAGATGATTCTTTCGGGCAATCTCTACAGCGCCGACCAGCTCTTTCGCCGTCGCCTGGTCGACACGGTCGTGCCCGTAGGCGAAGGCGAGCACGCCATCGAGCAGGTGCTCCGCTCGGTCAATCCACGGCTGCGCGGCACGCTCGCCGCACTCGAAGCCCGGCGGATGGCGATGCCCATCACCCGCGAGGCGCTGCTCGACATCGTCGACCACTGGACGGCCACGGCGATCCGCCTGACCGACCGCGATCTGCGCCTGATGGAGCGTCTGGCGCGGGCGCAGGCGCGCAAGGCCGGCGGCGGCGCCGACGGTGCGGTCGACGAGCTCAAGCGCATGGAGCTGGACAAGGCCTGGGGCGAAGAGCGCACCGGCATCACGGAATGGGCCGCAATGCCGTAAGCCAGGCCAGCGAATGGCGCGCTACATCCAGTGCTGGAGCAGGTCGCGCAGCTGTTCGCGGCGGTAGGGTTTGGCCAGGTGCGCATCCATGCCCGAATCGCGAGCCCGCGCGGCGTCGTCGTCGAAGGCATCGGCGGTCAGGGCGAGGATCGGCACACGCGCCGAGCCGGCCTCGGCTTCGCGACGCCGGATCTCTCGCGTGGCCGCATAACCGTCCATGACCGGCATCTGGCAATCCATGAGAACGAGATCTATGGGCTCGCGTCTCATCAGTTCCAGTGCCTCGGCGCCATTGGTCGCCTCGATCACGACGAGGCCGAGCGACTGCAGGATGTGGCGCGCGATCATGCGGTTGACGTCGTTGTCTTCGACGACCAGAACCCGGCCATCGAGCTGCCCGGTGCTGTCGAGCCCGCCCATCGTCGAGTCGAACACCGGCGCGTGCACGGTGGCGCGGTCGAGCTTCAGGTCGAGCACGAACCGAAAGCGCGAGCCGACGCCGACGATGCTGCTGACTTCGATGCGGCTGCCCATCGTCTCGGCGATGCGCTGGCTGATCGCCAGCCCCAGGCCGGTGCCGCCCTGGCGCCGGCTGCGCGAACCGTCGATCTGGTGAAAGGGCTGGAACAGGAGCGCCCTCGACTCGTCTGAAATGCCGATACCGGTGTCGCCGACTTCGAAGGCGACGCGAGCCGTGTCGCGGCCGCCGACCTGATCCGCGGCATCGAGGACCTCGAGCTTCAGCACGACTTCGCCACGCTCGGTGAACTTGATGGCATTGCCGACCAAGTTGAGAAGGATCTGCTTCAGCCGCTGTGCATCGGCGATCACCCACTCGGGCGCCGACGGGTCCTGCTCGAGCACCAGCGCCAGCCCCTTGCTCTCGGCATTGGCGCGAAACAGGTTGACGACGGAGCCGACCAGCGCCGGCAGCGAGAGAGGCGCGTCGACCAGGACCAGCTTGCCGGCTTCGATCTTGGAATGATCGAGGACATCGTTGAGGATGGCCATCAACGACGTGCCCGACGACGAAGCGGTGCGAACGAGCGCGCGCTGTTCGGTATCCAGCTCCGAATACCGCAGCAGATCGAGGGCGCCAAGCACCCCGTTCATTGGCGTGCGTATCTCGTGGCTCATGGTCGCCAGGAACTGCGACTTGGCGAGGTTCGCGGACTCCGCGGCTTCCTTGGCACGCAGCAGCAACGCATTCGCAGCGTCGGCCTCCTGGCTGTGGGCGATGGCCTGCAAGGCGGTCGACTTCAGCTCCTTGGAAGCACCGAAGACGGTGATGCCGAAGATCACCGCCAGCAACGCCAGTGGCCACGACTGCACCGACGGCACGAGCAGGCTGACGACGAGGAGCGCCGTGATCTGCATGCCCGCGAGGATGGCGAAGGAACGGCCGACCAGCGTCATGAAGAACGCTGCGACGGTGATCGATCCGAACACCATGCCCACGTAGGTCGTTCCGGTCGTTCCGGTCAGCGTCGGGTAGATGCCGATCGTGGCGATGATCCACATCAGGCCGGACGCGGCGGCATTGCCCTCGAGCTGCAGTTCGGCTCGGTCCAGCTCGGCGTCGGAAAGATTATTGACGTCGGATTGGCGGCCGATGAGCAGCCTCCAGAGCGCGCCGCAGACGCCGACCACGCCGCAGGCAATGGTGGGGATGACGGCGCCGGCATTGAGTCCCATCACGATGATCACCGCCACTGCGGCAATCAGCAAAAGGACGCTGCGCGTCGAGTTGTGCAGCGCCGGCCGCAGCAAACTGCGTCGCGCGGCGCTCTGTGCGGACAGGGACTGCGCCATGCCGTCGGGCGTCAGGGACGGCTCAGGCCAGTTTGCCGTGGCACAACTTGTATTTCTTGCCGCTTCCGCAGGGGCAGGGATCGTTGCGGCCGACCTTCGGCACGCCTGCCGCGGTGGATGCACCCATCGCCGCCGCCACCGCGCCAAGAGCCGCATCGGACGTCGCCATCGCCGCGCTCTCCTGCGTGACACTGCCGTCGTCGTTGGGGTGCGTGTAGGTGACGTTGCCGATGTGCTCGGCGCGTTGCTCGATGGCCTCGGCGGCCAGCCGCACTTCGTCTTCGGACTGGATGCGCACGGACATCAAGACGCGGGTCACGTCCATCTTGACGACATCGAGAAGTTGGGAGAACAGCTCGAAAGCTTCGCGCTTGTATTCCTGCTTCGGGTTCTTCTGCGCGTAGCCGCGAAGATGGATGCCCTGGCGAAGATAGTCGAGCGCCGCCAGATGTTCGCGCCAGTGCTGGTCGATCGATTGCAGCAGGATCATGCGCATGAACGGCGTGAACTGCTCGACACCGACACGCTCGACCTTGTCGTCGAACAGGGCGTCGGCCGCCTTGCGAACGGTGTCGACAACATCCTCGTCGGTGACCGAATCGCTCTTCTCGACCTGGCCCGTGAGGTCGACCTCGAGCTGCCACTCCTCGCGCAGAGTCTTCTCCAGCGACGGCAGATCCCACTGCTCCTCGACGCTCTGCGAAGGCACGAAGGTGCGCACCACGTCTTCCATCGTGCTCTGGCGCAGGTTGGCGATCTGCGCGACCAGACTCGGTGCCTCGAGGATGTCGTTGCGCTGCTGGTAGATCACCTTGCGCTGGTCGTTGGAGACGTCGTCGTACTCCAGCAATTGCTTGCGGACATCGAAGTTGCGAGCCTCGACCTTGCGTTGTGCCCCTTCGATCGAGCGCGTCACGATGCCGGCCTCGATGGCCTCGCCGTCGGGCATCTTCAGGCGCTCCATGATCGAGCGCACGCGTTCGCCAGCGAAGATTCGCATGAGCGAATCGTCCAGCGAGAGATAGAAGCGCGAGGAGCCCGGATCGCCCTGACGGCCCGAGCGGCCACGCAGCTGGTTGTCGATGCGCCGGCTCTCGTGACGCTCGGTGGCGATGATCCGCAGGCCGCCGTGCGCCTTGACGGTGTCGTGCAGGCCTTGCCACTCGTCGCGAAGCTTTTGCGCACGGGTGGCCTTGTCGGCCTCGGCGATCGCTTCGTCGGCGTCGATGATCTTGATCTGGTTCTCGACATTGCCGCCGAGCACGATGTCGGTACCGCGGCCCGCCATGTTGGTGGCGATGGTCACCACGCCAGGCCGCCCGGCCTGCGCCACGATCTCGGCCTCGCGTGCGTGCTGCTTGGCGTTGAGGACGCTGTGCGGCAGCTTGGCCTTGTCGAGCAACCCCGAGATGAGCTCCGAGTTCTCGATCGACGTCGTGCCCACCAGCACCGGCTGGCCCCGCCTGTGGCAGTCGCGGATGTCCTCGATCACTGCCTCGAATTTCTCGCGGCTGGTCTTGTAGACGAGGTCCAGTTCGTCTTTGCGCACCGTCGGCAGGTTGGGCGGGATCACGACCGTCTCGAGGCCGTAGATCTCCTGGAATTCATAGGCCTCGGTGTCGGCCGTGCCGGTCATGCCCGACAGCTTGCCGTACATGCGAAAGTAGTTCTGAAAGGTGATCGAGGCAAGCGTCTGGTTCTCGCTCTGGATCGGCACGCCTTCCTTGGCCTCCACCGCCTGGTGCAGGCCGTCGCTCCAGCGCCGGCCGGTCATCAGGCGGCCGGTGAACTCGTCGACGATCACCACCTCCGGCGCGCCATCGGCGCCGGTCTGCACGACGTAGTGCTGGTCGCGGTTGTAGAGGTGCCGGGCCCGCAGCGCTGCATACACGTGGTGCATCAGCGTGATGTTGGAAGGGTCGTAGAGGCTGGCGCCCTCGACCAGTAGCCCGGCCTCTTGCAGCAGCCGCTCGGAGTTCTCGTGGCCCTCTTCGGTGAGGAAGACCTGGTGCGTCTTCTCGTCGACGGTGAAGTCACCCGGATCGATCACACCTTCGCCGGTGCGCAGGTCGAGCTCGCCGATCTGCTTCTTCAGCTTGGGAACCACGTCGTTGATGGTGACGTACATCTCGGTGTGGTCTTCGGCCTGGCCACTGATGATGAGTGGCGTCCGCGCCTCGTCGATCAGGATCGAGTCGACCTCGTCGACGATGGCGTAAGACAGGCCGCGCGCGACGCGGTCGGCGGTGTCCTGCACCATGTTGTCGCGCAGGTAGTCGAAGCCGAATTCGTTGTTGGTGCCGTAGGTGATGTCGGCGTTGTAGGCAGCCTGCTTCTCCTCGCGCGACATCTGCGCCAGGTTGACACCGACGCTGAGGCCGAGGAAGGAATAGAGCCGGCCCATCCACTCGGCATCGCGCCGCGCCAGGTAGTCGTTGACGGTGACGAGGTGCACGCCCTTGCCGGCAAGCGAATTGAGATAGACGGCCAGCGTCGCAGTCAGCGTCTTGCCCTCGCCGGTGCGCATCTCGGCGATCCTGCCTTCGTGCAGCGCCATGCCGCCCACGAGCTGCACATCGAAATGGCGCATCTTCAAGACACGCTTGCTGGCCTCGCGAACGGTGGCGAACGCTTCCGGCAACAGGTCGTCAAGCGATTCCCCACCCGCGACGCGCTTTCGAAACACGTCAGTGCGGGCGCGCAGGTCGTCGTCGCTGAGGGCCTCGAACGCAGCCTCGTGGGCATTGATCCTGGCGGCGACAAGCCGATATTGCTTGAGCAGGCGGTCGTTGCGGCTGCCGAAGATCGAGGTGAGAAGCTTGGGCAACATGCGTGTGCGAGGTTGGAGGGGCGAGGTCGAAAAATGAACCGACGCAGGGGGTTCGCCGACAACGCAGGCGAGGCCATCCGAAGTGCGGCTGCTGGCTGCGATTGCAAGCCGGGACTCGCAAGGCCCGCCCGCGTCAATCGCGAATTTTAGCCGCGGGTGCGGCCGCTAGACTTGCCTATGAGCCGCCACCCCACCCCCGCGATGGCCAGCCCGCTCTCGCTCGCCGAAGCCTTGCGGGCCAGCGAGCCTCTCGGCCGACTGACCGAGCGTCTGCGCCGTTCCAACGACCTGTTCGCTTCCGTGGCGCCGCTGCTGCCGCACGGGTTGGCGGCGCACGTGCACGCCGGACCTGCCGACGACGAGGGTTGGTCGCTTCTGTGCGCCAACGCGGCAGTGGCCGCCAAGCTGCGCCAGCTGGTGCCTCGCCTGGAGCAGCATCTTCGCGATTCGGGCCGGGGTGTGGCGGCGGTCCGGGTCAAGGTCCAGCCGCGCTGAGCCTCTGCACCGTTGCGCCGACAATCGCCTGCTCGCAGCCGCCGGGCACGATCGAATGAACTCTTCTTGTCGGCGCGCCTCGCTCCTGAACCGTTGCTTCAACCATGAACATGAACCGTCGCCACTTCTCGTCCGCCCTTCTCGGTCTTGCGGGCGTTGGCCTGCTGGCCGGCCCCACCGTGCAGGCTCAGCCGAACGCATTCGTCCAGGGCCGCGAATACACGCGGGTCGACCCTCCGCAGCCGGTGGCCGACCCCGGCAAGATCGAGGTCATCGAGTTCTTCTCGTATGCCTGCCCGCACTGCAGCGCCTATGAACCCATCCTCGGCCCGTGGCTGAAACAGTTGCCTGCCGACGTCGTGGTCCGGCGTGTGCCGGTCACGTTCATGATGAATGCCGAGAACTTCCAGCGCACCTACTACGCGCTCGAAGCGATGGGCATCGTCGACCAGATGCAGCTGAAAATCTTCCGCGCCATCCACATCGATCACCTGCGCCTCGAGAAGCCGGAAGACTTCGCTGAGTTCGTGGGCAAGAATGGTGGCGACGCGGCCAAATTCCTGGCCACCTTCAAGTCTTTCTCCGTCGCCACCGCATTGAACCGCGGCAAGAAGGCCATGGCCGACTACAAGATCGACAGCGTGCCCGTGCTCGTCATCAACGGCCGCTACATCACGTCGCCGCAACTCGCCGGCGGTGCCGTCCAGTCACTTGCGGTGGCCGACTTCCTGATTCAGCAATCCCGCAAGAAATAAGTCTGGTGCCGGCTTTCGGAATCGAACCGAAGACCTTCCGCTTACAAGGCGGGTGCTCTACCAACTGAGCTAAGCCGGCATTTCGCAACGGGTGTGGCGCGCGAGGCGGCGCAGTCTACTTCACGCGCTTGAGCGACGGCCGCTTGGGTGGCGGCGGTTCCGGTGGCGAGTCGGGAGTGATCGACGACCGCTTGCCGGTCGTGGCGGCGGGCGCCGGGCTGAGGCTCAGCGGCGTGCTTTTGGCTGCTGTTGCGGCCGCCGGCGTACCTGCAAGGCGAGGACCCCGCGGCGGGGCCACGGACGCCGGCGCCGCCTTGACCGGCGCGTCGTCCACGGGGCCGCTGCCGCTGGTGAGGTCGCTGGGCATCGGAAAAGCCATGCCCTGACCGTTCTCGCGTGCGTAGATCGCGATCACGTGATCGATGGGCACGGCGATCTCCCGCGAGGTGCCGCCGAAACGCGCCTTGAATTCGATGAATTCGTTGCCGAGCTTGAGCGCACTCGTGGCCTCGAAACCAACGTTGAGCACGATCTCGTTGTTCTTGACGTACTCGACGGGCACCCGGACATGCTCGTCGACGAATACGGCGACGTAGGGCGTGAAGCCGTTGTCGGTGCACCAGTCGTGCAAGGCACGGATCAGGTACGGACGCGTCGACGTGCCAGCGGAGGCGGGAGCGATCGGCGAACTCATTCGAGTCGAGACGAAACGTGCGGATCTACTTGCGCATGACCTTTTCCGAGGGCGTCAGCGCCTCGATGTAGGCCGGTCGAGAAAAAATCCGTTCGGCGTACTTCAGCAAAGGGACGGCGTTCTTCGACATGTCGATGCCGTAGTAGTCGAGCCGCCAGAGCAGCGGCGCGATGGCGACGTCGAGCATCGAAAAATCGTCGCCCAGCATGTACTTGTTCTTGAGGAAGATGGGCGCGAGCTGCGTCAGCCGGTCGCGGATCTGCGAACGGGCCTTCTCGAGCTGCTTGTCGGAGCCCTTGACCGTGCCGCGGCCCTCGAGCACGTTGACGTGAGCGAAAAGCTCCTTCTCGAAATTAAAAAGGAACAGGCGCACACGCGCTCGCGCCACCGGGTCGCCCGGCATCAGCTGCGGGTGCGGGAAGCGCTCGTCGATGTACTCGTTGATGATGTGCGATTCGTACAGGATGAGGTCGCGCTCGACCAGGATCGGCACCTCGTTGTACGGGTTCATCAAGGCGATATCTTCCGGCTTGGCGAAGAGGTCGACATCGCGGATCTCGAAGTCCATGCCCTTTTCGAAGAGCACGAAGCGGCAGCGGTGCGAGTACGGGTCGGTGGTTCCGGAATAAAGCACCATCATGGTCGGGGGTTCCTCTGGGACAGCAAAAATACGGGCGGCGAAGCAGGCGGGTCGCCGGCTTCGCCGTGAAAACGCGCGCCGGGTCGGCGCTGGCTAGTGGACGTTTCTCCAGAACGAGGCGTTGAGCCGCCAGGTGATCAGGATGAGCAGACCGAGGAAGATCAGGACGCCGACGCCGATACGAACGCGCTTGCCCTGTGCCGGCTCGCTCATCCACTGCAGGTAAGCGACCAGGTCACCAACGGTCTCGTCGTACTGCCGCTCGTCGAGCAGGCCGGGCGAGACCTGCTCCCAGCCAGCAAATCGCTGCACCGTCTTGCCCTCGTGATGCGGGTCCTTGTCCTCGACGTAACGTGGCCGACGTTCGCCCTGCAACTGCCACAAGGCGTGCGGCATGGCGATGTTGGGAAAAGCCAGGTTGTTCCAGCCGGTGGCTTTGGTGTCGTCACGATAGAACGTCCGCCAGAGCGTGTAGATGTAGTCGGCGCCGCTGCCCTTTCCTATCTCGGCGCGCGACCGGGTGATCACTGAAAGATCGGGCGGCGCGGCGCCGAACCAGTCCTTGGCCTGCTTCGGATCGAGCGGGCTCACCATCCGATCGCCCACCTTGTCAGTCGTGAACAAGAGGTTGTTCTTGATCTGCGCATCAGACAGGCCGATGTCGTGCAGCCGGTTGAACTGCATGTACTTGGCCGAGTGGCAGTTCAGGCAGTAGTTGACGAAGACGCGGGCACCGTTCTGCAGCGAGGCGACATCGGTCATCTTGGTGGCCGGGAACTTGTCCCAGGGGTAGCCCCCCTCGTTGGCGGAGGCCGGCAACAGCGGAAGCGCAAGCCCGAGCGCAGTAAGCAGACAGAGAAGGATCTTTTTCATCGTGGCCTGCCTTCAGTGGGCGGCGAAGGTAACGCGGTCGGGAACGGACTTGAAGGTACCCATCCGACTCCACCAGGGCATCAGGAGGAAGAAGCCGAAATAGACGAGCGTACCGATCTGGGCGACGTAGTTGGCAATCTCCGACGGTGGCTGTGAACCGAGGTAGCCGAGCGCGAGAAAAAACAGCACGAAGACGCCGTACACATACTTGTGCCAACCGGGCCGATAGCGGATCGACTTGACCGGGCTGCGATCAAGCCATGGCAGCACGAACAGGATCATCACGGCGCCGCCCATGACGACAACGCCCCAGAACTTGGCGTCGAACGTCTTGAGAAGGAACACGGCAACGATCGCCGCAACGGCCAGCGCGATCTTGCCGATCGCCGGCAACCCACCGCGCAGGATGCCGAGCACCGCGGCCAGGGCGAGGATGGCCGCGAGCACATTGACCATCAGATCCGTGGTGGCCCGAAGCATCGAGTAATAGGGCGTGAAATACCAGACGGGCGCGATATGCGCCGGCGTTTTCAGCGGATTGGCCTCGATGAAGTTGTTGAACTCGAGGAAGTAACCACCACCCTCGGGCGCAAAGAACAGCACCGCGCTGAAGATGAACAGGAACACGCTCACCGCGAAAATGTCGTGCACCGTATAGAACGGGTGGAAGGGGATGCCGTCAAGCGGATGACCTTGAGCGTCCTTCTTCTCCTTGATTTCGACGCCGTCCGGGTTGTTCGAGCCGACCTCGTGCAGGGCGATGATGTGCGCAGCGACGAGGCCCAGCAAGACCAACGGCACCGCGATCACATGGAAGCTGAAGAAGCGGTTGAGCGTCGCGTCGCCGACGACGTAATCGCCGCGAATGAGCAGTGCCAGGTCGGGGCCGACGAACGGAACCGCCGCGAACAGGTTGACGATCACCTGCGCGCCCCAGTAGCTCATCTGACCCCAGGGCAGCAGGTAGCCCATGAAAGCCTCCGCCATCAGGCACAGGAAAATGCCGCAACCGAACAGCCAGACCAGCTCGCGAGGCTTGCGATAGCTGCCGTAGATCAGGCCGCGGAACATGTGCATGTAGACGACGATGAAAAACGCCGAGGCGCCCGTCGAGTGCATGTAGCGGACCAGCCAGCCCCAGGGCACGTCGCGCATGATGTATTCGACCGACTCGAACGCCTTGGAGGCGTCGGGCTTGTAATGCATCGTCAGGAAGATGCCGGTCAGGATCTGCATCACCAGCACGAGCAGAGCCAGCGACCCGAACACGTAGAAGATATTGAAGTTCTTGGGCGCGTAATACTGGCCGAGATGGTCGTTGTAGAGCTTGCTCAGCGGGAAGCGGTTGTCGACCAAGTTGAGCAGCTTCTGCCCGGGGCCGGCGCCGGCCGGCGCGGTATGGAATTCAGCCATGTCTCGTGTTCCTGCGAATGCGTTGCAGTGAAGGCGCTCAGGCCTTCTGGTCCTCGCCGATCACGATTCGGCTGTCGGACAGGTACATGTACGGGGGCACCTCGAGGTTGTCTGGCGCCGGCTTGTCCTTGTAGACGCGCCCGGCCAGATCGAAGGTGGAGCCGTGGCACGGACAGAGCCAACCTCCCGGCCAGTCATCGGGCAGCGAAGGCTGCGGGCCAGGCGTGAACTTGTCCGTCGGAGAGCAACCCAGGTGCGTGCAGATGCCGACGACCACCAGCACCTCCGGCTTGATCGAACGGGAGCGGTCTTCGTTGCGTGCGTACGGTGGCGTCAGCTCGTCTTGTTTGCGCTTCGAAGCCGGGTCGGCGAGCTGCGAATCGTGCTTGGGCAACGCGGCGACCTGTTCAGGAGTCCGCTTGACGATCCAGACCGGCTTGCCGCGCCATTCGACCGTCATCTTCTCACCCGATTTCAGGGCGCTGATGTCGACCTCGACGGGAGCGCCGGCGGCGCGGGCACGCTCTGAAGGCTCGAAACTGCTGACGAATGGAACGGCGACGAAACCGGCGCCGACAGCGCCTGCGCAACTCGACGCAATGATCCAGGTGCGCTTGCCCCCATCGATCTTCTGCTCACTCATGCTTGCCCTCGAAAACTACGCACGCGCCAATCTCCGACGGGTCGGAGAAGTCAACCCGCAATTCTAGCGGACACCTCGCCCACGCTCGTGATGCCGCGCGTTATGCGACAGTACTGCGACCCACACAGGCAGGAGAGAAAAATGAGTCTGGCCACCGAGTTCAAGGAGTTCGCGTCGAAGGGAAATGTTGTCGACCTGGCGGTCGGCGTGATCATCGGCGCGGCGTTCGCCAAGATCGTCGACTCGCTGGTCAAGGACTTGATCATGCCGGTGGTCGGACGCATCTTCGGCGGCCTCGACTTCTCGAACTTCTTCTTCGTCCTGGCGCCGCCGCCGGCGAATTACAGCGGCCCGATGACGTACGACGCGCTCACCAAGGCGGGCGTGCCGCTGTTCGCGTACGGCAATTTCCTGACCGTGGCGCTCAATTTCCTGATCCTCGCGTTCATCATTTTCATCATGGTCAGGCAGATCAATCGGTTGCGCCGCTCCGTGCCCCCGGTGACGGT
Source organism: Caldimonas sp. (assembly GCA_039923815.1). Classification (GTDB taxonomy): domain Bacteria; phylum Pseudomonadota; class Gammaproteobacteria; order Burkholderiales; family Burkholderiaceae_C; genus Schlegelella_A. The sequence continues at coordinate 15,574 of JBDTCA010000082.1, forward strand.
GTTGCCCGAGGACACGGTGCTGCTGCGCGAAATCCGCGACTCCCTGCGCCGCTGACGCCAGCCCGCGCCGTCCGGGCCGGGCGTGAAGCAGTGCCGCGGCGACGCGCTCCGGCACGCGATCTTCGGGCGATACTTGGTGAGTCTTTGCCTGTTCCCTGAGGGGACCCGTCTCGCCGGATGAAGACCGCCTCAACTTCGATCCTGGTTCCCGAGTCGCCGCGCGGCTCGACGGACAACCACGCCGGGCGCTGAATGGTGGCGCCCGAAGCTCGTGTTCAGGCTGTCATCGATACAGCATTGAACCTGATTCGCAACGCAGCGGCGTCGGCCGGCATGCGCGTTGCGGAGAGTCTGAATGCGCTGGCGCAGAACTCGATCAAGATCTCCGAACGCGACCAGATCATCACGACGCAGCAGGAGCTGCGCCGCAACATGGGCACGTTCCAGGGTGTCTTCCACGAATCGCTTCGGGAGCGCGTCGCCAAGGAGCTGGCTCCACGGCCAGACAACAAGCGCAAGCTCGAGTCGGCCGACTGGCAAACGCTCAGCCTCGTCGACGACCAGGAGGTCGAGGAGCGGATGAACTACGTCCGCCTCGGTCAGCTCATCTCGCACGAGTGCGAGTGGCAGTTGCGCGACCTCGCCGCCTACATGGGTGCGTTGCTCAACTTCGGCAAGGCCGACGACGAACGCAATCCCTTGCGCGCAGAGGTGGTCGGTGCCGCGCTCAACCGCGGCATCGAGGCCATCTCCGGCGAGCGCGAAAGCCGACGCATCCTGGGCCGCGAGTTCGGCCCCGCAATGGCACAGGTGATGCCCGATTGCTATGCCGAGGTGCTGCGGATGCTGCAGGAACGCGGCATCCGCCCGGTGACGCTTTCCGTGCGCCAGGTCGAAGGGCCTGGCAACCAGCTCGGCAACGCCAACTCCGGCTACATGGGCATGCACCGCGAAGCTCGTTCATCGACACGCAGCGGTTACGGCGACTTCGACGAGCCGTCCGGCCCCGGCAGCGACCTTGACCTGCTCGCTGCCCATCGGCGCGCTCTCGCCACCGCCTTCCCGGGTCGGAGTCCACCCGAAAGCGTCCGCGATCCTGCGCCGGTGGCGCGCGGTGGCGCACCGCGCGCACGTGCCAACGCGGCGGCGGACCAGCAGCTCATGACCTTGTTGCGACGCCTGACAGCCGTCGCCAGCCGACCCGGGGACCTCGACGGCTCGCCATCGTCGGGCAGCGCTTCGACTCCCGGCGCGCGGGGCGGCCGCAGTCGTGGCAGCGCCCTGGCCGGCTTCGTGAGCGGAGCTCAGTCCGGCGAGCGCGAGCCTGCCAGCGGTCGACCCAGCCTGGGTGCCGACTCGTCGCGCGGCGCGCCGTCGGCCGACAGCGGGGTCGGTGGCTCGTACAACGACGGCCTGACCGGCCTCATGGCCGTCAACCTCATCCGCGCTCACCGCGAAGAGTTGATCCAGGCCTCCAGTGGCAAGCTCGATCACATGGTGATCGATGTCGTCGGCAGCCTTTTCGATCAGATCCTGTCCGACTCGCGGGTGCCGCCGCAGATGGCGCGCGAAATCGCCCGCCTGCAGCTGCCGGTGCTTCGCGTCGCCCTCAACGACGCCACTTTCTTCTCCACGCGCCGACACCCGGTGCGCCGTTTCATCAACCGCATCGCCTCGCTGGCCAATGCCTTCGATGACTTCGATGACGGCCCCGGTGCGCAGTTTCTGGCGCGTGTCAGGAAGCTCGTCGACGAAATCGTCGAAGGCGACTTCGACCAGATCGAGATCTACGCGGCCAAGCTGGTCGAGCTCGAAGGGTTCATCGCCGAGCAGACCGAAGACGAGGTCGAGAAGACCGGCACCATCGGCACGCTCGAGGCCAAGGAGTCCGAGCTGCGAGTGCAGCAGCGTTACATGCTGCAGCTGCGCTCGGCGCTCGGCCCGCTGGCCCTGCCGGGTTACCTGCAGGAGTTCGTGGCGCAGGTCTGGAGCCAGGCGCTGGTGCTCGCCGTGCGCCGCGAAGGCGCCGACTCCGATCGAGCCAAACGCTATCGCCGAGTCGGCACCGATCTGGTCATGAGTGTTCAGCCCAAGGGTTCGCCGGCCTTCCGCAAGAAGTTCCTGATGCAGCTGCCGCCGCTCATGAAAGACCTGAACGAGGGCATGAAGCTGATCGGCTGGCCCCAGGCAGCGCAGAAGGAGTTCTTCGGCAAGTTGCTGCCGGCACACGCCGAGTCGCTCAAGGGCCAGTCGATGTCGGAGCTCGACCACAACCTGTTGGTCAAGCAGCTCGAGGCGGTGTTCGCGATGCCGGTGCCGGCGAGCGAAACGTTCATGCGCGCCGACCCCGTGCCCGACGTCGAGCCCGAGGTGATCGAACGCCGCTTCACGCCCGAAGAAGCCAAAAGCGTCGGCTTCGTTGCCGAAGCAGCCGTCGACTGGTCGGCGCCGGTGGAAAGCGCGGTCGACCTCGACATCGACGTCGGCGCCGAACCCCAGGCTCCGGAGCCGGTCACGGAATCCCTCGCCGGCACCATCGACCCCGAGGCGCGCGATCAGCTCGACCCCGGCACCACCGAGGGCGGCGATGCCGGCGAGCCGAGCCGAGGCGCCCAGCTGATCGACCACATCAAGCTCGGCTTCGCCTACCAGATGCATCTGAAGGACGAGTGGCAGAAAGTCCGGCTCTCGCACGTGAGCTCGGGGCGCAGCTTCTTCGTGTTCACGCGCGGTGGCAAGCACCAGGAAACGATCTCCATGACGTCGCGCATGCTGGCTCGGATGTGCGAGACCGGGCGCTTCCGCGCCGTCGAGAGTTCCTATCTGATGGAGCGCGCCACCCAGCGAGCCAGGAAGCAGCTGGCCGCGCTCAACACGCCGACGAAGCACTAGCGCCGCCACCAAGCCGGCGCGCCATCCGCACGGCAGCAGCGAGGCTCGACGGATCGGCGATGCCCTGGCCCGCAATGTCGAACGCGGTGCCGTGGTCGGGGCTGGTGCGGACGAAGGGCAGCCCGAGCGTGACGTTGACGCCGTGCTCCACGCCGAGGTATTTCACCGGGATGAGACCATGGTCGTGCGTCATGGCGACGACGATGTCGAACTCGCCCGGGTGCCCCTCGGCATGGCGGGCGCGCATGAAGACCGTGTCGGGCGCGAACGGCCCGCTGGCGGCAATGCCTTCGGCCAGGGCTGCACGCACTGCCGGCGCGATGACGAGCAGTTCCTCGCTGCCGAACAGACCTCCTTCCCCGGCATGCGGGTTGAGGCCGGCGACGCCGATGCGCGGTTCTCGGATACCGAATGCCAGCGCGGCGCGATGGGCGATGCGAATCGTCTCGAGGACCGCGTCGTAAGTGACGGCATCGATCGCCTTGCGCAGCGACATGTGGATCGTCACCAGCACGGTCCGAAGCTCGTCGTTGGCCAGCATCATGCGCACCGGTGGCGCCGCACCGCCTCGCGCCGCGAGCACCTGCAGCATCTCGGTGTGGCCTGGATACGTGACGCCGGAAGCCGCGAACGCTTCCTTGTGGATGGGCGCCGTGACGATGGCCGCGGCACCGCCATCCAGCGCCAGGGCCACCGCGCGCTCGATGCAGCTCGCCGCCGCAGCTCCGGCTCGGGCATCGACGTGCCCCATCGGCGCCTCGAGCAGATCGGCAGCGAGCGAATCGACCTGAATCACAGGCATACAACGCGGCGGCAACGTCGCCGCGTCGGCCAGCTCACCGATCCGGACCACGGGCAGCATGCCGCCGACCCAGGCCGCGGCACGCCGCATGACGCCGACATCGCCGATCACGACACAACCTCGGGAGTCGTCATCCATGAACAGGCGGGCGATGATTTCCGGGCCGATGCCGCAGGCGTCGCCCATCGTCAGGACCAGCGGCTCGAGGTGACGGGAAGCCATGCGCGATTGTCACCGCAGGGTCGCCGTCGATAATCACGCTCCACTTCAGATCGACCCATGCGCAAGGCCTGGCTACTCTTTTCGCAGACCGTGACCGTGGCCGTCGCGCTGCTGTTCGTGGTTGCCACTCTCAAGCCGGGTTGGTTGCACCGTGGCAGTGATGTCGTCGCCCTGGACACGATGACGACACCCGCCGTCCCGGCGCTGCCACCGCCCGCGCGCAACGTCTTGCCGATCGGACCCGACAGCGCCCCAGCCGCCGCGGGTTACCGCACCGCGGCCAGGCGGGCCTCGCCTGCGGTCGTCAGCATCACCGCGAGCCGCGCCGGCGCACGCGAGCAGCGGCCGGACGACCCGATGTTCCGCTTCTTCTTCGGCGATCGCGCCCGACAGATGCCACAGGAGCGCCAGGTCGGCCTCGGCTCCGGTGTGATCGTGTCGCCGGCCGGCTACCTGCTCACCAACAACCACGTGATCGAAGGTGCCGACGACGTCGAGGTTGCGCTCGGCGACGGCCGCACCGCCAAGGCGCGCACGATCGGCACCGATCCCGAGTCCGACATCGCCGTGCTGAAGATCGACCTCGACAAATTGCCGGTGATCGATTTCGGCGACGTCGACCAGCTCCAGGTCGGCGACGTGGTGCTCGCGATCGGGAATCCGTTCGGCGTCGGCCAGACGGTCACCTCGGGCATCGTCAGCGCCCTCGGTCGCAACTCCCTTGGCATCAACCTGTTCGAGAACTTCATCCAGACCGACGCGGCCATCAATCCCGGCAACTCGGGGGGCGCGCTGGTCGACGTCGCCGGGAACCTGCTCGGCATCAACACCGCCATCTACTCGCGCAGCGGCGGCAGTCTCGGCATCGGCTTCGCCATTCCCGTGAGCACGGCCAGGCAGGTCATGGACGGGCTCATCAAGGAAGGTCGCGTCACACGTGGCTGGATCGGAGTCGAGCCACGCGACCTCACGCCCGAGATCGCGAAGACGCTCGACCTCACGGTCACGCAGGGCGTGCTCATCACGGGCGTTGTGCAGAGCGGCCCCGCGAGCGACGGCGGCATGCGCCCCGGTGACGTGGTGCTGAAGATCGCCGGCCGGTCCGTCACCAGCACGCCACAGCTTCTCAATGCCGTTGCTGCGCTCAAGCCCCGAGAGCTGGCCACGATCAACATCCAGCGTGGCGACAACGCCATGGACCTCAAGGTGAAGGTGGAACAGCGGCCGCCGTCATCGCGGCCAGCCGCCGTGCAACGCTAGCGGCGAGGCGGCCACGCTGGTCGCGCTCTCTTCGACCCTCGATCAGCGCGTGGCAGTCCCGTCGGCCGGTGGCTGGGTATGGCGAATGAAGATCTTCGCCGCCCAGATGCCTACTTCATAGAGAAGCACCATCGGGATCGCGAGGGCCAGCTGCGAGACGACGTCGGGCGGCGTCAGAACGGCAGCGATGATGAAGGCGAGCACCACGAAATACGCCCGGAACGCCTTCAGCTTCTCGATGCTGACCAAGCCGAGGCGAGCAAGCACGACAACCACGATCGGCACCTCGAAGGCGGCCCCGAAGGCGATGAACATCGTCATGACAAAGCTGAGGTAGGCCTCAATGTCCGGCATCGCCGAAACGCTCTTGGGTGCGAAGCTCTGGATGAAGGTGAAGACCTTGCCGAAAACGAAGAAGTAGCAGAACGCGACGCCGAGAAAGAACAGGATCGTGCTGGAGATCACGAGCGGCAGCACCAACTTCTTCTCGTGAAGATAGAGCCCCGGTGCGACGAAGGCCCAGGCTTGGTACAGCACCACCGGCAACGCGATCAGGAAGGCCGCCAACAGCGTGATCTTCATCGGCACCAGAAACGGCGAGATGACGTTGGTGGCGATCAGCGTTCCGCCGGCTGGAAGATGGGCCACGAGCGGGGCCGCCAGCATGTCGTACAGGGCGGCCGGGCCGGGATAGAAGAACAACGCCGCAGCACAGACGAGCACGGCGATCGCGGCTCGGATCAGTCGGTCGCGCAGCTCGACAAGATGCGAGACGAACGGCTGTTCGGTGCCCGCGAGTTCATCGGGCTTGGCTTCGGAACTCACGCCGCTGCGCGCGGCGGCCGGAAGCGCGCGACGCGCGCGGCGCCCGACTGAGCCTTGGCGCGAATGCCCGTCTTCTGCTTGTACCACTGGGGCATCGCACCGCGCTTGAGGCGCCAGTTCTTCTTCGGGTGGCGATATTGCGGCAACGGCGTCATGCCGCCGTGCTGGCCACTGTCAGCCGGGAGCCCGTCGGTGGCGGACTGCCACGACGAATTGAAATCGGCAGCGGTCTGATGCACTTCGTTTGACACGGTCTGCTCGACATCGCGAGCCGCGTTCTCGAATTCCGTCTTCATCTTCTTCAGATCGTCGAGCTCGATCGAACGATTGACCTCCGCCTTGACGTCGGCGACGTAACGTTGCGCCTTGCCAAGCAGCGTGCCGATGGTGCGAGCCACGCGCGGCAGCTTCTCGGGGCCCAGAAAAACAAGAGCGATACCGCCGATGACCGCGATCTTCTCGAATCCGATATCGAACATGCGGTGCGGCGGGCTACGCCTTCGTCTTCGCCTCGACGTCGACAGTGCCCGGATCGATCGTGCGCGCGGTGCCGACCTGTTGTGTCGGCGAAGCCGGGTCGGCAGGCGAGGCGGTGCCGTCGCGAACGCCGTCCTTGAAGCCTTTGACGGCACCGCCGAGGTCGCTGCCGATATTCTTCAATTTCTTGGTGCCGAAGATCAGCACGACGACCAGAAGCACGATCAACCAGTGCCAGATGCTCAAGCCACCCATGATGTTTTCTCCGCGAGGAATTGGCCGCGATTCTAGGTCAGCCCTTCGCCCAGGGACGCGGCCCGCCCATGACGTGCACATGGAGGTGCGGTACTTCCTGGCGACCGTCGACACCGGTGTTGACCAGCGTGCGAAACCCGTTCGTGACGCCGAGCTCTCGCATGAGACGCGGCGCCGCCGCCAGCATGCGGCCGAGCAATGCCTCGTCAGCGGCAGCGACGTCGTAGAAGCTCGCGATGTGTCGCTTCGGGATGACGAGCAAATGGACCGGCGCCCACGGTGCAATGTCGTGGAAGGCGAGGATCTCGTCGTCCTCGAAGGCCTTCCGGCTCGGGATCTGGCCGGCGACGATCTTGCAGAAGATGCAGTCCGGGTCGCGGTTCATCGCCGCCTCACTCCGGCATCGCCCGGCCATCGCTCAGCGCCATCCAGCCGCGCACGACCCGATACAGGAACCAGATCGAGATCAGCACCCAGGCGATCATGCCGGGCAGATAGAGCAACAGGAACAGCGGCAGGGTGACCAGGTAAAGCACGCCCGCCCACAGCACGCTGCGAATGCGCCAGCGAAAGTGCGACTCCTGCCAGGTGCCGACGGCGTCGCCGCGCTTGACCATGTCGAGAATGAAGGCAGCAATCAGCAACATCACGCCCGGCTGGAAACCCGGGACCACGGCGCCGACGGCGACGATGGCGTGCAGCGCGTAGCTGATGTTGCCGATCATGCGCAGATGCTTCTGCCGGTCATCGGCCACCTCGATCACGTCGTTCATGTATCGTCTTCCTCTCGTGCTGTCATCTTGCGGGCGGCGAATTCTTCCAGGCCCGAAATGCCTTCGCGGCGCTCGAGCTCGGCGATCACGTCAGCCGGCGCGAGGCCGTGCTGTGCGAGCGCGATCATCGTATGGAACCAGAGATCGGCCACCTCGGCGACGATGCGTTCACCGTCACCGTCCTTGCAGGCCATCACGACCTCGGTCGCTTCTTCGCCGATCTTCTTGAGAACCGCGTCCGGGCCCTTCGCCACGAGGCGCGCGACGTAACTGGCGGCGGGGTCGCCGCCGCGACGCTCGTCGATGACGGCGGCAAGCCGGGACAGCGTGTCGGCGGTGTTCATGGCGCGGTGGTCATGCCGTTATCTGTAGATCCGTTCCGGATCTTTCAAGACCGGATCGACGGCGTGCCAGGCGCCGTCGCGATAGCGCTGGTAGAAGCACGAGTGCCGGCCGGTGTGGCATGCGATGGCCGGATCGCCCGGTTCACGCGACACCTGCTCGACCCTGAGCAACACGACGTCGTTGTCGCAGTCGAGCCGCATCTCGTGCACCTTCTGGACGTTGCCGCTCTCCTCGCCCTTGTGCCAGAGGCGCTTGCGAGAACGACTCCAGTAGACGGCTTCGCCGAGCTCAGCGGTGCGCTCGAGGGCGGCGCGGTTCATGAAGGCAAACATCAGCACGTCGTTGCTGCCGACTTCTTGCGCAATCGCGGGGACCAGGCCGTCGGCATCCCACTTGACGTCGTCGAGCCAGCTCATGGAACCAGTGTAGTGGTCGGGTCGGCTGCGTCGAGAGCGCGATGCGTGGCGCCGGTGAATGCCCGCTCGGCAGCGAACCAGTCGAGCACGGGCAAGGTGCCCGGCAGGACGGGTGCGACCACCACGGGCAGCGTCTGCCAGGCCATGCGCTGACCCTCGCGCATCTCGAACTCGCCGCGCCACGCGAACACCTTGCAGAAGTGCAGGCGGACGCGGGCGTGGTCGTAGTCCATGCGCGTCACGTTCCAGGGCTCGGCGGCGTCGATGAGGATGCCGAGTTCTTCGTGCAGTTCACGCCGCAGCGCCACCTCGACGGTCTCTCCGGCCTCGAGCTTGCCGCCCGGAAACTCCCACCAGCCGGCGTAAACCTTGCCTTCGGGCCGCGAGGTCAGCAGAAAACGGCCCGCGCCGTCGATCAGCACGCCGACGGCGACATCGACGATGCCGTCGGCGGCCGCCTTCAAACGGCCTGCCTTCCGGCATAGTCCTTGGCGAACTGGAAGGCGACGCGGCCCGAACGGGACCCGCGCTCGAGCGCCCACACGAGCGCCTCCTGCCGGGCCGCCGCAATGGCATCGGCGCCGACGCCGAAGCCGCGCAGCCACTCGGCGGCGATGGCCAGGTATTCGCCCTGCGTGAACGGATAGAAGCTGACCCAGAGGCCGAAGCGCTCCGAGAGCGAGATCTTCTCCTCGACGACCTCGCCCGGGTGCACCTCGCCGTCTTCACGATGCACGTAGCTGAGGTTTTCCTTCATGTACTCGGGCAGGAGATGGCGGCGGTTGCTGGTCGCGTAGATCAGCACGTTGGCCGACGTCTCGGAGACGGAGCCGTCGAGCATCGACTTCAGCGCCTTGTAGCCGGGCTCGCCTTCGTCGAAGCTGAGGTCGTCGCAGAAGACGATGAATCGCTCCGGCCGATCGGCGACGAGATCGACGATGTCCGGGAGGTCGACGAGGTCGCCCTTGTCCACCTCGATGAGGCGCAGGCCGCGCTCCGCGAACTCGTTGAGACAGGCCTTGATGAGCGAGCTCTTGCCGGTGCCGCGCGAGCCTGTCAGCAGCACGTTGTTGGCACCGCGGCCGGCGACGAATTGCTCGGTGTTGCGCAGCAGGCGCTGCTTCTGCGCCTCGACCTCGACCAGCGTGCCGAGCCGGATGGTCGCGACGTGCCGTACCGGCTCGAGCCGGCCGGCGCCGGCACGTTTGCGGTAGCGAAACGCCGTCGACGCACCCCAGTCGGGCGCCTCCAGCGAGCGCGGCAGGACCGACTCGAGACGGGCGACCAGCGCGTCGGCACGAGCAATCAACTGCGACAGGGAGGCAACGGCGTCGGTCATGGGAGCGGATGGATGGAGCAGCGAGCCCGAGTCAGGCGGCGAAGCGTTCGGGCGGCCGGATCATGGCGACCGTGTCGTCGCCAATGGGATAAACCCGGTCGCCGTGGCCGGCCCGGATCGGGTGCATGCCGGTGAAGGCTCCGAACGCCGGCAGCACGCCGACGCTCCCGCCGAACCAGAAACAGGGCAAACGCAGGTGATCGTAGGCCCGGCCTCCGAGGTGAACGCAGGGATGGAGGTGGCCTGCAAGCACGTAAGCGCCACGGCGCGGACGCGGGTGATGGCAGAGCGCGAAGCCGGCATCCATCAGCGGCTCGTCGACGACCTCGATGCGGAGGTGGCGCGGCGGATCGCCGGCGCGGTCGTCGTGGTTGCCACGCACCAGCACCAGCTCGACGCTGTCGTGCGCAGCGCGCCAGTCGGAGACCGCGGTGATGGTCGCCACGGCATGCGCCCGCGCCGAATGCAGGAAGTCGCCCAGGAAGACGACGCGCCGCGCTCGCCAGCGCGCGATCAGCGCCGAAAGTGCGGCCAGCGTTTCCCCGGTGGTGCCGTGCGGCACCGGCACACCGAGCGCGCGAAAGCTGAGCGCCTTGCCGATGTGAATGTCGGCGACGAGCAACGTGCGGCTCGATGCGATGAAGACGGCTTTCTCGGGCAGCAGCGTCAGCGCCCTTCCCGCGGCCAGGATCGTCGTCATCGGCAGGAACCCGCGATCAGGCGAACAGGCGCAGGGCGACGTCGAGATGCTCGGTGGGGCTCTTGCGAAATCCCGAACGGGCGAAGCGCTGCAACCTTCCGATGGCGAAGCACGTCAGGGCCGAGGCTTGCGCGACTGCGTCGGCCGAAGGGGTCGGCGAGCCGGCACCCTCGGCATGAGCGCGCAGGCTCTGCCGCAACTGCGACTCGATACGCTCGAAGAACTGGTTCATGCGCAGCACCAGGCGCTCGTTCTCGAACACGAGCGCATCGCCGACCATCACCCGGGTCATGCCAGGGTTCTTCTCGCCGAACTGCAGCAGCACCGTGACGACCTGACGCACCTGGACGGCCGCACTGGCCTCACGCTCGATGATCTGGTTGACAAGCGTGAAGACGCTCTGCTCGACGAACTCGATCAAGCCTTCGAACATCTGCGCCTTGCTCGCGAAGTGGCGGTAGAGCGCGGCCTCCGACACGTCGAGCCGGGCGGCCAGCGCCGCCGTCGTGATGCGCTCGGCGCCGGGCTCCTGAAGCATGGTGGCGAGGACCTCGAGGATCTGGATGCGGCGCTCGCCGGGCCGTGGCCGCTTGCGAGCCGGCGCCCCGGCATCGGGCGGAGCGCCGCCCGGCAGCAAGGCTCGATCGGCCAGCGTGGGCGCTGCTGCGACAACTTCGCCCGGGTCGTCGCCGAACGAATCGGCGGTGCCAGCGGACGAGTCGGGAGCAGAGGTCATCTAGAGGCGAAGCAGCATGCGAAGCGCCGGGATTTTCGCATAGAGGTAAGCCGGTTTCGGGCAGGTGCGACGGCTGTTTCTGGCCGCCCGCGAATCGGCGTTGACACCGTCGCGGAAGTGGCCGCGGAAGCGGCCGTCGAGATAGCGCTGCATCCACACGCCTCGCATGCCGACCGAGCGCGCCGCCTTCAGATTGACGAGCGTGTCCTCGACGAGCACGCAGCGGCTCGCCGGCAAGCGCAGCCGAGCAAGGACGCGGCGCAGCATGCGCGCGTCGGGCTTGGGGCGAAGCGCGCCGAACATCGTCATGTCCTCGATGGTGATGACGGCCTCGAAGCAGCGCCCGAGGCCGAGCGTGCGCAGCACCCGCAGCGCGTAGTCGCGCGGCGCATTCGTGAAGACGACCTTCCTGCCCGGAAGCCGCGCCAGGGTGGCGCGGTCGTGCCCGCTCATGCGCAGTCGCTCCTCCATGCCTGGCATTCGGTGCGTCTGTTCGAGGAAGTGAGCAGCGCGCACGCCGTGGTGGCGGACCAGCCCGAGCAGCGTCGCGCCATAGCGCCGCCAGTACTTCTGCCGCAGGGCGTTCGCTTCATCGACCGTGACGCCGACGTGCTCGACCACATAGTCGCCGATCGCGACATGCATCTGCGGAAAAGACGCGTGGCTGGCGTCGTGCAGGGTGTTGTCGAGATCGAACAACCAGACCGGCGGCTTCGACCTCACCGCGATCGGATCATGGTGCCGTAAGCCTGCTCGGTCAGCACTTCCAGCAGCATCGCGTGGGGCACGCGGCCATCGATGATGTGCACGGTGTTGACGCCGTTCTTGGCGGCGTCGAGCGCCGACTGGATCTTCGGCAGCATGCCGCCGGAGATGGTGCCGTCCGCGAACAGCTCGTCGATCTCGCGGGCGCTCAGGTCCGTGAGCAGCTCTCCAGCTTTGTTCAGGACGCCCGGCGTGTTGGTGAGCATCATGAGCTTTTCGGCCTTGAGGACCTCGGCCAGCTTGCCGGCGACGACGTCGGCGTTGATGTTGTAGTTCTCGTTGTCGGCGCCGAAGCCGAGCGGGGAGATCACCGGGATGAACTGGTCGTCCTGCAGCGCCATGACGACGCTCGGGTCGATCGACTCGATCTCGCCGACCGAGCCGACGTCGTGCTCCTTGGTCGGGTCGTTGAGATCCATCATGCGCAGCTTCTTGGCACGGATCAGGCCGCCGTCGCGACCCGTGAGGCCCACCGCCTTGCCGCCGGCGACGTTGATCAGGCCGACGATGTCCTGCTGGACCTGGCCGGCAAGCACCCATTCGACAACCTCCATCGTCTCCTCGTCGGTGACGCGCATGCCCTGGATGAACTGGCCCTTCTTGCCGATCTTGGCGAGCGCTTCCTCGATCTGCGGGCCGCCGCCATGCACCACGACCGGGTTCATGCCGACCAGCTTGAGCAGCACCACGTCTTCGGCGAAATCCTGCTGCAGGGCCGGATCCGTCATGGCGTTGCCGCCGTACTTGATGACGATGGTCTTGCCGTGGAACTTCCTGATGTAGGGCAGCGCCTGGGCGAGGATCTCGGCCTTGTCGCGCGCCGGGATGTGCGAGAGGTCGGGTCCGCCCGAAGTCGAAAGCGGGTGGGCAGCGGGCGGCTCGACGGTCATGGTTATTGCGGGCTCGTGGCGTAGGGGGCAGCGGCCAGAATCCTACCCTTTGCCCCGAGGTCGACACGATGTATCGCAAGTTCTCCTTCGCCTGGCGGAGCACGGCCGCGCTGGCGCTCGTCGCCGCCTGCGGCGCCGCCGCTGCCCAATCTCCCGCCGCGGTCGACTGGCCCAAGGGGCCGGTCCACATCATCGTGCCCTACGGCCCGGGCTCCACGCCCGACCTCATGGCGCGCATCGTCGCCGACGGCATGGCCAAGCGCACCGGCCAACCGGTCATCGTCGACAACAAGGCCGGTGCCGCCGGCAACCTGGGCACCGACGCGATCGCGAAGGCCACGCCTGACGGCCAGACGTTCGGCATCAGCATCGCCGGCCCGCTCGGCGTCAACGCCCTGCTCTTCAAGAAGATGCCGTACGACGCCGCCAAGGACCTCGAGCTGGTGAGCATCGCCGCCACCCAGCCGAGCGTGCTCGTCGTGCCGGCGACGCTCGGCGTCAACAGCACCGAAGAGCTGATCGCGCTGATGAAGAAGAACCCCGGCAAGTACAACTACGCCTCGATGGGCGCCGGCAGCATCTCGCACCTGGCCATGGAAGCCCTCGCCTCGCGCAGCGGCACGCAAGTCGTGCACGTGCCGTACGCGGGCAGCGGCCCGGCCGTGACGGCGCTGCTTTCCGGCAACGCCGACATCGCGGTGCTGCCGGCAGCGGCGGTGATGCCGCAGGTCAAGGCGGGCAAGGTCAAGGCGCTGGCGGTGGCGACGGCCAAGCGCTCGGCCTCTCTGCCCGAACTGCCGACGCTCGAGGAAGCCGGCCTGAAGGACGTCAAGGCCGACGCGTGGATGGCATTCGCCGTGCCCTCCAGAACACCCGCCCCGATCGTCCAGCGCCTTCACGACGAGATCGTGGCAATCCTCAAGCAGCCCGAGGTGCGCGAGAAGCTGAAGCCGCTCTACATGGAGGTCGTGGCCGACACGCCGGCCGAAGCGCGCAGCGTTCTCAACGCCGACATCGAACGCTGGCGGCCGATCATCGCCAGGAACAAGATCACGCTCGACTGATGGCCGGACCGCGGCCCGGCGATTCGATCACCGAGCCCGCCCGTTCGACGCCGATCCACGGCGAGTACGACGTGGTCGTTCTCGGCGGCGGGCCCGCCGGCATCGCCGCGGCGACCGCGGCAGCGCGGCACGGTGCGCGCACCCTTCTCGTCGAGCGCTACGGCTTTCTGGGTGGCATGGGCACGGCTGCCGGCGTCACCAACTTCTGCGGCCTGCACGCCAATGTGCACGGCACCATCCGCCGCGTCGTCCACGGTGTCGCCGACGATCTGCTCGCGCGCATGGAAGCGCTCGGCGGCCTCAACGAGCCGCACCTCATCTTCGGCAAGATCTGCGCGCAGGCCTACGACACGGCGGCGTTCAAGTGCGCCGCCGACGCATTGCTGCTCGCCGCCGGCGCCGAGCTCCTGTTCCACGCGTTCGCCGTCGGCGTCGTCAAGGCCGCCGACGGCGCACTCGACGCGATGCTGGTCGAGACCAAGTCGGGTCGCGTCGCGGTGCG
>JBDTCA010000083.1:0-6013 GCA_039923815.1 Caldimonas sp.
TTCTTCACCGGCGGCACGCTGTTCGATCACGTGAAGCCGACGATGAAGATCTACCGCGAGGAGATCTTCGGGCCGGTGCTGTCGTGCGTGCGCGTGGCCGACTTCGATGCCGCCCTGGAGCTCGTCAACGGCCACGAGTTCGGCAATGGCGTCGCCTGCTTCACCAGCGACGGCCACGTCGCCCGCGAGTTCGCACGCAAGGTCGAGATCGGCATGGTCGGCATCAACGTGCCGATTCCGGTGCCGATGGCCTGGCACGGCTTCGGCGGCTGGAAGGGCAGCCTGTTCGGCGACACCCACGCCTACGGCGAGGAGGGCGTGCGCTTCTACACGCGCCAGAAGTCGGTCATGCAGCGCTGGCCGGCGAGCACGCCCAAGGGCGCCGAGTTCGCGTTGCCGACCTCGAAGTGAGCCGCGGCGGCGCGCGAGCACTGCTCGCCGCCGCGTGGCTGGCCGCGGCGGCGCCGTTGCCGGCGCAGGACATCGGCTGGCCGAACTACGGCAACGATGCCGGCGGCCGCCGCTACAGCGAAGCGGCGAAGATCGACGCCGGCAACGTCGCCGGCCTGCGTCGCCAGTGGCTGTACCGCACCGGCGACGTCGCCAGGCGTACGCCGGCCCTCATGCGCCGGGTCAAGTTCGAGACGACGCCGATCCTGGCGGACGACAAGCTCGTGTTCTGCTCGTCGTTCAACGAGGTGATCGCACTCGATCCCGGCACCGGCGCCGAGGCCTGGCGCCATGACCCGCACGTGGCCACCGACACGCACCCGGCCAACCGCTTCAACTGCCGTGGCGTGGCGCAATGGCGCGACCCGCAGGCAGCAGCCGGCGCGCCGTGCGCGCTGCGGATCCTGAGCGCCACCGTCGACGCCCGCCTGATCGCGCTCGACGCGCACGACGGCCGGGCCTGCGCCGGCTTCGGCATGGCCGGCGAGGTTCGACTCGATGTCGGGGCGCTGCAATGGCCCGGCGAGCTGCAGGTGACCTCGGCTCCCGTGGTGGTGGGTGGCGTGGTCATCGTCGGCTCGGCGGTCGGCGACAACCAGCGTGTCGGCGCACCGTCCGGAAAAGTCCGCGCCTTCGATGTCCGAAGCGGCGCGCCGCGCTGGCAATGGGAGCCGCTCGTCGCAAGCGCCGCCAATGCCGCGACAGCCGAAGTACCGGCCGGCGCCGCCAATGTCTGGGCGCCGATGTCGGTCGACGAGAACCGCCAGCTCGTCTTCCTGCCGACCTCGAGCCCGAGCCCGGATTTCTTCGGCGGCGCCCGGCCAGGCGCCAACGAGCATGCCGATTCGGTGGTGGCGCTGCGCGCCGGCGACGGCTCGCTGGCCTGGACCTTCCAGATCGTCAAGCACGACGTCTGGGATTACGACGTGCCCGCGCAGCCGACTCTGGCAACGCTGGCCATCGAAGGCCGGGCGCGCGATGTCGTCGTGCAGGCCACCAAGCAGGGCCTCGTCTTCGTGCTCGACCGCGACACCGGCAAGCCGCTCTTCCCGGTCGAGGAGCGCGCCGTGCCGCAAGGCGGCGTGGCCGGCGAGACGCTGTCGCCGACGCAGACCTTTCCCGTCGACCTGCCAGCGCTCGTGCCCACGACGCTGCGCCCCGATGACGCCTTCGGTTTCACCTTCTTCGACCGAAACGCCTGCCGTGACCGCATCGCGGCCCTGCGCAACGAAGGCCTCTACACGCCGCCCGGCCTGCAGGGCACGTTGCTGTTCCCATTCACCGGCGGCGGCGCCAACTGGGGCGGTGTCGCGATCGATCCGCTCGGCATCGTCTACGTGAACACCTCACGCGCACCACACGCGGTGCGACTGATCCCGCGGGCCGACTTCGCCGGCGCCAAGCAACGCCATGCCGGCAAGGAGACCAGCCCGCAGGCAGGCACGCCCTACGGCATGCTGCGCGAGCTGGTCACGTCGCCGTTCGGCGCACCGTGCAACCCGCCGCCATGGGGAACGCTGGCGGCGCTCGATCTGGGCAGCCGCAAGCTGCTGTGGGAAGTCACCCTCGGCACGACGGAAGACCGCCTGCCTCTCGGCATTGCCCTGAAGACCGGCGTGCCGAACTTCGGCGGACCGGTGGTCACGGCGAGCGGTCTGGTCTTCATCGGCGCCGCCACCGACCGCTACCTGCGCGCCTTCGATGCGGGCCACGGCTCGGAGCTCTGGCGAGGCCGCCTGCCCGCGGCCGGCATGGCCACGCCGATGACCTACGTGTGGCACGGCCGCCAATACGTGGTGATCGCGGCCGGCGGTCACGGCGAGTCGGGCACCGACACCTCCGACGCCGTCGTCGCCTTCGCGTTGCCGGCGGCGGGCGAGCCGGCGCGCAGCTGGTGGGACGCCCACGTCGAGCAGCCCGGCGGCCACGCCGCCTTCGGCTTCACGGCCGCGGGCCTGCTTGTCGCCCTCGCGCTCGGCCTGATCGTCACGAAGCGCGCGCGGTCGAATCGCTGGCGCGGCTCGCCCGCGGCGGAAGGCTAGCTCGCGCCGCTGCCGAGGCTCGCCTCGGCGCGCACCGGCAGCTTCCAGCCCGGCCGCACGTAGTGGCAGGTGTAGCCGTTCGGGATGCGCTCGAGGTAGTCCTGGTGCTCGGGCTCGGCTTGCCAGAACGGGCCGACCGCGGCCACTTCGGTGACGACTCTTCCCGGCCACAGGCCCGAGGCATTGACGTCGGCGATGGTGTCTTCGGCGACGCGCTTCTGTTCTTCGCTGGTGTAGAAGATGGCCGAGCGATAGCCCGCGCCGACGTCGTTGCCCTGCCGGTTGCGGGTGCTCGGGTCGTGGACCTGGAAGAAGAATTCGAGCAGTTCGCGAAAGCTGAGACGGCTGGGATCGAACACGACTTCGAGCGCCTCGGCGTGGTTGCCGTGGTTGCGATAGGTCGCATTGGCGACCTCGCCCCCGGAGTAGCCGACGCGCGTGGAAATGACGCCGTTCATCTTGCGAACGAGGTCCTGCATGCCCCAGAAGCAGCCGCCGGCCAGCACCGCACGCTCTTCACCCGCTTTTACGTTCGACTGCCCGCTCATTTCACTTCCTCCACCTGATCGACATAGGCGCCGTAACCCTCGGCATCCATGTCGTCGCGATGGACGAACCGAAGCGACGCCGAGTTGATGCAATAGCGCAGGCCGCCGCGGTCGCGCGGGCCGTCCTCGAAGACGTGGCCGAGATGGCTGTCGGCGTGGGCCGAGCGCACTTCCGTGCGTACCGTGCCGTGCGACGTGTCTTGCAGCTCGTTGACATTGAGCGGCTCGATCGGCTTGGTGAAGCTCGGCCAGCCGCAATGCGACTCGAACTTGTCGGCCGACGCGAACAAGGGCTCGCCGGAGACGATGTCGACGTAGATGCCGGGCTCGTCGTTGCCGAGCAGGGCGCCCGTCCCGGGATGCTCGGTGCCGGCGTTCTGGGTGACGCGGTATTGCTCGGGTGTGAGCCGGGCCAGAGCCTCGGCGGTTTTTCGGTACTCGGCCATGGGGCTCCTTGGGTCGCTGCCGGAAGGCGTGCGTGGCACAGGTTAACGAAAGTCGCCGCCCCGTGGCGGCCGGGGTGCGAGAGACCCGGCCAGGACATGCCTGGGCCCCGGAGCGGCGCCGGGCGCAGGGGCACGTCGATTGCTTCGGCGCCCATGCGATGCCGCCGACCCCTATCCGTTCGCCCGCGCCCATGCTCCAGATGTGGGGTGGCGTCGAGTGCACCATCAACCGGGTCGAAGACGGTTTCCACACCCAGCTCGACCGCAGCGGCCACCTCGAGCGCGACTGCGATCTCGCTCGCTTTGCCGGGCTCGGCTTGCGCACGTTGCGCCAGCCGGTGCTCTGGGAGCAGATCGCGCCCGACGGCCTGGAAGGCGCCGACTGGTCGTGGCCCGATCGCCGGATGGCGGCGCTGCGCCAGCTCGGCGTCGCCCCCATCGTCGGCCTCGTCCACCATGGCAGCGGACCGCGCCACACCAGCCTGCTCGACCCGGCCTTCGCCACCGGCCTGGCCGAATACGCCGGCGCCGTCGCTGCGCGCTACCCATGGGTCGAACGATGGACGCCTGTCAACGAGCCGCTGACGACGGCGCGCTTCAGCGCCCTCTACGGCATCTGGTACCCGCACCAGCGCGACGATGTCGGCTTCGTCCGAGTGCTGCTCAATGAATGCCGCGCCACGGTGTTGGCGATGGCGGCGATCCGGCGCGTCAACCCACGCGCACAGCTGGTCCAGACCGACGACCTCGGCCGCAGCGACGGCACCGCCGAGATGGCATCGACGGTGGCCTTCTACAACGAGCGTCGATGGCTGGCGTGGGACCTGCTCTGCGGCCGCGTCGGTCCCGCCCATCCGATGTACCGGTACATGATCTGCAGCGGTGCCACGGCGAGCGAGATCGACTGGTTCGTCGAACATTCCTGCCCGCCCGACGTCATCGGCGTCAACTTCTACGTGACCAGCGACCGCTGGATCGATCACCGTGTCGAGCGCTATCCGGGCCGGCCGCAGGGCGGCCACGCCGCACGCCCGTTTGTCGACATCGAGGCGGTCCGGGTGCTCGCGATGCCGGCGCTCGGTCTCGAGACGCTCCTCGCCGAAGCCTGGCAGCGCTACGGGATTCCGATCGCCGTCACCGAAGCCCACATCGATGCCGGTCGCGAAGACCAGCTGCGCTGGCTGCACGAGATCTGGCGCGCCGCTGAACAGGCCCGCGCCGGCGGCGCCGACGTGATCGCCGTCACGGCCTGGGCCCTGCTCGGCGCCTTCGACTGGAACTGCCTGCTCGGCGCCTGCCACGGCTACTACGAGCCCGGCGCCTTCGACGTGCGCTCGCCGTGGCCGCGGCCGACGGCGCTGGCGGCCCTGGTGGGCGAACTCGCCGCCGGCCAGACGCCGTCGCATCCCGTGCTGCAAGGCGACGGTTGGTGGCGCCGCGCCGAGCGTTTCACGTCCCGGCCGGTGACGTTGCCCGGCGGCGTCACCCCGCTGGCCCTCTACCGGCGCGATGTCCAGCCCGAGACCATGACGCCGATCCTCATCATCGGCGCCGGCGGCACGCTCGGTCGTGCCTTCGCCACCGTCTGCCAACGCCGCCACCTGGCCTTGCGCGTCGTCGAGCGCGAGGACCTGGACATCGCCGACGCAGCTGCGGTGGCCGTGGCGCTCGACCGCTGGCAGCCGTGGGCGGTCGTCAACGCCGGCGGCTATGCCGACATCGATGCCGCCGAGTCGGATGGCGAGCACTGCTGGCGCGAGAACACGCTCGGCCCCACCGTGCTGGCGCGCGAATGCGCCCGCCGTGGCATCGCCCTGCTCACCTTCTCCAGCGACCAGGTCTTCGACAACCGCGCCGCACGCCCCTGGGTCGAGAGCGACGCGACGGCGCCGCTCAATGAATATGGCCGCAGCCAGGCCGCGGCCGAAACCGCGGTGCTCGATGCGCACCCGGCCGCGATGGTGGTGCGCACCAGTGCGTTGTTCGGGCCGTGGGACCACGACAACTTTCTCGCCCGTGCGCTCGACACCGTGGCGCGCGGCGAGACCTTCGCTGCGGCCGACAACGTCCGCATCTCGCCGACCTACGTGCCGGACCTCGTCAACGTCTGCGTCGATCTGCTCATCGATCGCGAGGCCGGCCGATGGCATCTGGCCAGCCCCGGCGACGTGAGCGGGTTCGAGTTCGCGAGCCTCGCCGCAGTCGCGGCCGGGCTCGACACGGCGCTGCTGCGCCGCTGCCGCGGCAGCGAGCTCGGCGAGACAGCGCCACGGCCACGCTACGGCGTGCTCGGCAGCGAACGGGCGTCGCTGATGGCGCCGCTCGAGCATGCCCTGGCCCGCTTCATCGACGAGCGTCGGGTCAGGGCAGAGCCGGAACGCGAAATCCGCACCGCCACCAGTGGGGCTGCGCCGCGATGAGTGGCTTGGCCCCTCCTGGCTCGACGACGCCTCCGACGATCGCCGGCTGCCTCTTCGGCTAGAGCTTTTCGGTCTCGCCCGCCGCCGGCTGCCAGCGCATCAGGCGC
>JBDTCA010000084.1:0-3403 GCA_039923815.1 Caldimonas sp.
TCGTTGGCCTTGGTGAGGAAGAGGTCGTAGTCGGCGAATCGGGCCCGCACCCAGTGCTCTTCGAGTGCGGTGTGGATGACGATGCGCACGTCGGCGGTCTTCGGGTTGGCCCGCATCGCCTGTGCGACTTCGATGCCGCTCATTTCCGGCATCGAGATGTCCATCAGGACGAGGTCGAAGGGCCGTGACGATGACGCCATGGCGGCCAGCGCGGCGCGGCCGTGCTTGGCCGTGACGACCTCGTGGTCCTCGCCCTCGAGCATGAGCTTGAGCACCTCGAGAATGTCCCAGTCGTCTTCGATGACCAGGATGCGCCCGGGCTTGGGCTTGGCTTCGGCTGTGACAGCGCTGGGGTCGGCTCGTGACATATCGTTGTGGCTTTCCGTTGAGCCGCAATCGTAAAACGAAGGCGGCGGCCACGCCGGCAACACCATTTGACCACCGCCACCGTCCTGACCCTGCTGTTCGACGGCGTCGCCTACGGGATGCTGCTCTTCGTGCTCGCCGTCGGCCTCGCCGTCACGCTGGGCCTGATGAACTTCATCAACCTCGCGCACGGGGCCTTCGCGATGGCCGGCGGCTACATCACCGTGCTGCTGATGAACCGCGCCGGTGTGCCGTTCCTGGCCTGCCTGCCGCTCGCGTTCCTGGCCACGGCCGCGCTCGGCGCGGTGCTCGAGCGCACCCTGTACCGGCCGATGTATGCACGGCCGCACCTCGACCAGGTGCTGTTCTCGATCGGACTCGTCTTCATGGCCGTGACCGCGGTCGACTACGGCGTCGGCTCGATGCAGCAGAACATCCACCTGCCCGCCTGGCTGCAGGGCCGGCTGCCGATCGAGGCCGTGGGCATCGGCAGGTACCGGCTGTTCATCGTCGTCGCCTGCGGGTTGCTGACCGTCGCGCTGCAGTGGGTGCTTTCGCGCACCCGTTTCGGCAGTCGGTTGCGCGCCGCCGTCGACGATCCGCGCGTCGCCGGCGGGCTCGGCCTGAACGTCGACCGCATCTTCCTGGTCACCTTTGCCGTGGGGTCCGGGCTGGCCGGCCTCGGCGGCGCCCTCGGTGCCGAGGTGCTCGGCCTCGACCCGACCTTTCCGCTCAAGTTCATGATCTATTTCCTGATCGTGGTGTCGGTCGGTGGCACCACCTCGATCACCGGCCCGCTCGTGGCGGCGCTGCTGCTCGGCGTCTTCGACGTTGCCGGCAAGTACTACGTGCCCAAGCTCGGCGCCTTCTTCGTCTATGTGCTGATGATCGCCATCCTGGTCTGGCGGCCGCAGGGTCTGTTCGCGCGGAGCGGCTCGCGGTGACGTCGGTCGTCGCTTCCCTGGCTGCACGCAGCCGCTGGCGCTGGTGGGAGATCGCGCTCTTCGCGGCACTGCCGTTGTCGTGGCTGGCGCTGCCCGGGCAGGCACTGCTGCTCAACGAGATCGCCATCCTGGCGCTGTTCGCCGTCTCGCTCGATCTCGTCCTCGGCTATGCCGGCATCGTCTCGCTCGGCCACGCCGCCTTCTTCGGTTTTGGCGCCTACGCGGCAGCGCTGTTCGCGAAGGACGTGATGCCCGATCCGCTCGTCGGCCTTGTCGTCGCCATCGCCGCCGCGGCTGCGCTGGGCGCCGCCACCAGCGTGCTCATCCTGCGCGGCACCGACCTGACGAGGCTCATGGTCACCCTCGGCGTCGCCTCCATCCTCTACGAGCTCGCCAACAAGCTCGACTGGCTCACCGGCGGTGCCGACGGCCTCAGCGGCGTCGTCGTCGCGCCATTGGCAACGCCCTTCGGCCGCTTCGAGTTCGATCTCGCCGGCCGCACCGCCTACGGCTACACGCTGGTGGTTCTCGCTGTCGTGCTGCTGCTCGCGCGCCGCCTGGTCCACTCGCCGTTCGGCGTTTCCCTTCAAGCGCTGCGCGACAACCGGCTGAGGGCGTCGGCCATCGGCCTGTCGGTGCCGCTGCGCCTGGTGGCGGTCTACACGATTGCCGCGGCGATCGCCGGCGCCGCCGGCGCCTTGCTGGCGCAGACCGGCGGCTTCGCCTCGCTCGACCTGTTCGACTTCCACCGCAGTGCCGAGGTGCTGCTCGTGCTCGTCATCGGCGGCACGGGATATCTCTACGGCGGCATCTTCGGCGCCATCGTCTTCAAGCTGCTCCACGACCTCATCTCGGCCTGGACGCCGCAGTACTGGAACTTCTGGATGGGCCTGTTCCTGGTCGTGCTCGTGATCGTGGGCCGCGAGCGCTTCGTGCGACCGTGGACGTGGTGGCGGACCGGACGCGAAACGATGCGACTCGGCAAGCCATGACGGTCGTCCTCGAGACCCGGTCGCTCGTCAAGCGCTTCGGCGGCATCGTCGCCACCCGTGACGTGTCGCTGCGCGTCGAACTCGGCGCCCGCCATGCGCTGATCGGCCCGAACGGCGCCGGCAAGACGACGCTGATCAACCTGCTGACCGGCGTGCTGCAGCCGACCGCAGGCCGGATCGTGCTCGAAGGCGAGGACATCACGAAGACGGCCTCGCACCGCCGCGTCGGCCGGGGCATGGTGCGCACCTTCCAGATCAGCCAGCTGTTCGGTGAACTGACGCCGCTGCAATCGCTCTCGCTCGCGCTGGCGCAGCAGCAGGGGCACAGCGCGCGCTGGTGGCAGCCACTGGCTCGCGATCCGGTGGTGGCCGAGCGCTGCGAGAGACTGCTGATCGAGTTTCATCTCGCTGACGTGATGCAGCAGCGGAGCGCTGTGTTGCCTTACGGCAAGCGGCGCCTGCTCGAGATCGCGCTTGCGATCGCCTGCGAACCGCGCGTGCTGTTGCTCGACGAGCCGGCGGCGGGCGTGCCTCAGGGCGAACGCAAGGAGATCTTCGATAGCCTTGCGCGCCTGCCCGACGACGTCAGCGTCCTGCTGATCGAGCACGACATGGATCTGGTGTTCAACTTCGCAAAGCAGGTCACCGTGCTCGTCAATGGCGCGGTGTTTGCAGAAGGCGATGTCGCGAGCATCTCCAGCGACCCGCGCGTCAAGGCCGCCTATCTCGGCCAGGCGGACGCGGCCCATGGCTGAGTTGTTGAAGGTCGAGGGATTGAAGGCCGGCTACGGCGAGGCGGTCGTGCTCGATGGAATCGACCTGCAATTGTCCGCCGGCCAGTCGATGGCGTTGCTCGGCCGCAATGGCTCCGGAAAGACCACGCTCATCGACACGCTCGTCGGCGTGACGCGACGGCATGCCGGGCGAATCACGCTGGCCGGTCGCGAACTCACCGCTCTGGCGCCGTTCGAGCGCGCCGCTGCGGGCATCGGCTGGGTGCCGCAGGAGCGCAACATCTTCAAGTCGCTCAGCGTCGACGAGAACCTGACGGCGGTGGCCCGGCCCGGCCCGTGGACGCCGACGCGCGTCTACGCGATGTTT
>JBDTCA010000085.1:0-3242 GCA_039923815.1 Caldimonas sp.
ACCGACAGCACACCGATCGGTAGCAGGCTCTTGCCGCCGCTCTGGACCTTTGTCGCCGCACCGTCGTCAACGACGACGGCACCGCGCAGCTTCAGGTGGTCGCTCATCCACTGCTTACGCGCCGCCACCTTGGCAGTGGACGCCAGTAACGCCGTGCCGATGTTCTCGCCAGCCGCGAGCCGAAGCAGCACATCGGGCTCTCGTCCGTAGGCGATGACGGTGCTGGCACCACTGCGTGCCGCGCGCCGCGCTGCAAGCACCTTGGTCAGCATGCCGCCACGGCCGATGGCAGAGCCGGCGCCACCCGCAACCCTCTCGAGTTCGAGGTCGCCGGCAGCCCCGCTCTCGATCAACCGCGCATCTGCATCCTTGCGCGGATCGGCCGAAAAGAGACCGCGCTGATCGGTGAGGATGACGAGCGCATCGGCGTCGAGCAGGTTGGCGACCAGGGCACCCAAGGTGTCGTTGTCGCCGAACTTGATTTCGTCGTTGACGACGGTGTCGTTCTCATTGACGACCGGCACGACGTTGAGTCCGAGCAAGGTGAGCAGAGTCGAACGTGCGTTGAGGTAACGCTCGCGATCTGCAAGATCGGCGTGCGTGAGCAGTACCTGGGCGCTACCGATGCCGTGCTGGCGCAAGGCTTGCTCGTAACACTGCGCCAAGCCCATCTGCCCGACCGCGGCTGCTGCCTGCAACTGGTGCACGGCGTGCGGCCTGGTCAGCCAGCCGAGACGGCGCATGCCTTCGGCGATGGCCCCGCTCGAGACCATCACCAACTCGCGCTTTTGCCGGACCAACTCGGCCAGCTGTCGGCACCAGTCGCCAACGGCATTGACGTCGATTCCGCGACCCTCGTCCGTCACGAGGCTCGAGCCGACCTTGACGACGATGCGCTTGGCGTTGCGCAGCACGTCGGTCATTGGCCGGCGTCGAGCTGATCGACCTCGTCGTTGAAGTCGAAACGTGGATCGCGCTCCTCTGGGGCCGCCTCCACATGCCGCGCGACGTGATCGTAGATCGCGCGCACGAGCGGCTCGCAGCCTTCGCGGGTCAGAGCAGAGATCTCGAAGACAGGGCCTTTCCAGCGCAACCGCCGCACGAAGGCACGAACGCGTTCGGCGCGCTCATCGACCGGCACCATGTCGAACTTGTTGAGAACGAGCCAGCGCGGTTTCTCAGCCAGTGAAGAATCGTATTTCTGCAGCTCGCGAGCAATCGACCTCACCTGCACGACAGGATCAACGGTTTCGTCGAACGGCGCGAAGTCAACGAGATGGAGCAAGAGACGCGTCCGCTGCAAATGACGAAGGAAGAGATGGCCGAGCCCTGCACCTTCGGCCGCGCCTTCGATCAAGCCCGGAAGGTCGGCAACGACGAAGCTCTGCTCCGGCGCCACCCGGACAACACCTAAATTCGGATGCAGCGTCGTGAACGGGTAGTCGGCGATCTTCGGCCGCGCATTCGAGATGGCGGTGATCAGCGTCGACTTGCCGGCGTTGGGCATGCCGAGCAAGCCGACATCTGCGAGCACTCGCAACTCGAGCTTCAGCTTGCGATGCTCGCCGGGCCATCCCGGCGTCTTCTGACGCGGTGCACGATTGGTGCTGCTCTTGAAATGCAGATTGCCGAAACCGCCGTCGCCACCCTTGACGATCAGCATCTTCTCGCCTGGCTCCAGAAGTTCCACCAGACGCTCGCCTGTCTCGGCGTCGGTAATGATGGTGCCGACCGGCATGCGCATGACGATGTCATCGGCGGCCGCTCCGTACTGGTCCGAGCCACGCCCGTTCTCGCCGCTTCGGGCTTCGTGACGGCGGGCATACCGAAAGTCGATCAGCGTGTTCAGGTTACGGTCGGCCACCGCGAAGACGCTGCCTCCCCGGCCTCCGTCGCCACCATTCGGTCCACCGAACGGGATGAACTTCTCGCGTCGAAAGCTCATGCATCCGTTGCCGCCGTCGCCCGCCACGACTTCGATGGTTGCCTCATCGACGAACTTCATGTCAACCCTGCTGGAAGAGACCGAAACCGCGGGCCAGCTGCGCCGCGTCAGCAATGACGACAGTGATGCCACTACGAATCATGCAAACCTCTCGTCAAACTCCATCGAAGCCATCGTAGTTCAATGCGCCAACAAAAAGCCCCGGCAAACCGGGGCTTCGTGGCAGGTGGCGCCCTGGCGCCAGGATCGAATCAGCCCGCAGTGACTGCAACCGTCTGACGACTGCGGGGGCCCTTGACGGCATAGCTCACCTCACCGTCGACGAGCGCGAAAAGCGTATGGTCGCGTCCGATGCCCACGTTGGGACCAGCGTGAAAGCGTGTGCCGCGCTGGCGCACGATGATCGAACCAGCAGGAACGACCTGACCTCCAAACACTTTGACACCCAACATCTTCGGCTGGGAATCGCGACCGTTGCGGGTCGACCCGCCGCCTTTTTTCTGTGCCATGGAAAGCTCCGTGTGAGCAGTGACCGCCTCAGGCGGCGTTCACCGCGCTGATGCGAATTTCGGTATATGACTGGCGATGTCCCTGCCGCTTCTGATAGTGCTTCCGCTTCTTCATCTTGAAGATGCGGACCTTTTCGTGGCGACCGTGGGAAACCACGCTGGCAACGACAGAAGCGCCGATCACGAGGGGTGCCCCTGTAACGAGCTCCGCGCCAGCGCCGATCGCCAGCACCTGATCCAGCGTCACGTCCTGACCGACATCGACCGTCAATCGCTCGATCTTGAGAGTCTCGCCGGCAACGACCTTGTATTGCTTCCCGCCGGTTTTGATGACCGCGTACATCCTGAATCCTTCGTTCACTGAGACTGACTGGCTTACCCTGCTCGACGCACCTGCAGGTCCTGCCCGTGCCGAGATAAGCCCATGACTATACCATCCGTAGGCGCGCACCACCTGCATCGCTCACGTGGTTGGCGCGGATCGCCCTGCTCAGTTCGGTGCGGTCGGTCTTGAATACCGGCTTCCTATAATCGAACCCCTGACCGATTTTGCTCGTGTCCCATCCACCATCTTCGGCCTTGCCACAGCCTTCTCAGGATGCCATCGCGGCGCTGATGATCGATGAGATGCGTGAGGTCGATGCTGTCATTCAGCGTCGCCTGGCATCACAGGTCGTGCTGATCGACCAGATCGCCCACTACATCATCAGCGCTGGCGGCAAACGGATTCGACCATTGCTGGTGCTGCTGTTTTCGGGCGCACTCGGCTTCGCCGGCAAAGAGCGATT
>JBDTCA010000086.1:0-7932 GCA_039923815.1 Caldimonas sp.
CGCCGAGTTCATCGGCAAGGAGATCCAGACCGCGTACCTCGAGAGCTACAGCGAGTACGGTCAGAACATCTTCGATCGCTACGTGACCTACGCCGACTACTGGATCCAGGACCAGGAATATCGCGACACCGACACCGGTGAAGTGTTCGACCGCGGCCAGCTCAACGCCGAGCTGGAGAAGATCGAGAAACCGGCCGGCATCTCGAACCCGAAGGACTTCCGCAACGAAATCGTCAACTTCGTGCTGCGCGCACGCGCCAGCAACGCCGGCAAGAACCCGGCTTGGACGAGCTACGAGAAGCTGCGCACGGTGATCGAGAAAAAGATGTTCTCGAACACCGAGGAGTTGCTGCCGGTGATCAGCTTCAACGCCAAGGCCAGCGCCGACGACGCCAAGAAGCACGAGAACTTCGTCAACCGCATGGTGCAGAAGGGCTACACGGCCAAGCAGGTCCGGTTGCTGTGCGAGTGGTACCTGCGGGTCCGCAAGTCTTCGTAGGCACAAGATGCTGCAGCAGATCATCGACCGCCGGCTCGCCGGCAAGAACAAGTCGATCGGCAACCGCGAGCGCTTCCTGAAGCGCTACCAGGGGCAGCTGCGAGACGCCGTCAGGAAGGCCGTGGACCAGCGCGGCATCCGCGATATCGAGCAGGGCGAGGACATCCACCTGCCCCGGCGCGACATCAGCGAACCGTCGTTCAGCCACGGGTCGGGCGGTGCCCGCGAGATGGTGCATCCCGGCAACCAGGAATACGTGCGCGGCGATCGTATCGAGCGCCCGGATGGCGGTGGTGGCAGAGGCAGCGGCTCAGGACAGGCAGGCGACTCCGAGGGCGGCGAGGACGATTTCGTCTTCCACCTGACCAAGGACGAGTTCATGCAGATCTTCTTCGACGATCTCGCCCTGCCTCGGATGACGCGCACGCAGCTCGCCGAGACGCCGGAGATGAAAAGCCACCGCGCGGGCTACTCGAACGCCGGCACGCCGAGCAATCTTTCGGTGATCCGCTCGATGCGTGGCGCCATCGGCCGGCGCGTCGCGATCGGTGCCGGCTCGCGGGCGGAGCTCGCCGCGCTGCTCGAGCGCCTCGAGTCAATGCCGGCCACCGGCAACGACGCCGCGGCGGAGACCGCGCGTGCCGAGCTCGAGGCGCAGATCGCGGTGCTTCGCAACCGCCTGGCCCGCATCCCGTACCTCGACCCGATCGACCTGCGCTTTCGCAACCGCGTGCGCGTGCCGGTGCCGATGGCCAAGGCGGTGATGTTCTGCCTGATGGACGTCTCGGGGTCGATGGACGAAGCGCGCAAGGACCTGTCGAAGCGTTTCTTCATCCTTCTCTACCTCTTCCTGACGAGACACTACGAGAAGATCGACATCGTCTTCATCCGCCATCACACGCAGGCGCAGGAAGTCGACGAGGAGAACTTCTTTCGCGCCCGCGAGACAGGCGGCACCGTCGTCTCCAGCGCGCTGGTGCTGATGGACGAGATCATCACCGCGCGCTACGCGCCGGGCGACTGGAACATCTACGCCGCCCAGGCGAGCGACGGCGACAACTGGCACCACGACTCCGGCCGCTGCCGCGAGTTGCTGACCGAAAGCCTGCTGCCGAAGTGTCGCTACTTCGCTTACGTCCAGGTCGCCGAAGAAGAGCAGAACCTGTGGGCAGAGTACGCGCGTCTGCAGGATCAGCAGCGCCACTTCGCGATGCGCAAGGTGACACAGCCCTCGCAGATCTATCCGGTGTTTCGCGATCTGTTCAAGACCGAAGGGGCCGCCCCATGACCGCGCAGACGACGTTGACCGATACGGTGGTCGATTCGACGCCCGCTCATTCTTCACCCAGCCGCCGCAAGCTTCGCGCCGAGCGCTCGTTGCCCGAGGCGCCGCTGCCGGCCGGGCCACGCGCCGAGGCACCGCTGCCCGATCCGAGCGACTGGACCTTCGAGCTCGTCGAGCAGTATCACGAGAAGATCCGCGCCGCCGCCCAGCGCTTCGGCCTCGACACCTATCCGAACCAGCTCGAGGTCATCACCTCCGAGCAGATGATGGACGCCTACGCGTCGGTCGGCATGCCGGTGAACTACCGGCACTGGAGCTATGGCAAGGAGTTCATCGCCAACGAGCGCAGCTACAAGCGCGGCCAGATGGGCCTGGCCTACGAGATCGTCATCAACAGCGAGCCCTGCATCAGCTACCTGATGGAGGAGAACACCACCGCCATGCAGGCGCTGGTCATCGCCCATGCGGCCTACGGCCACAACAGCTTCTTCAAGGGCAACTACCTCTTTCGCCTCTGGACCGATGCGTCGTCGATCATCGACTACCTCGTCTACGCGCGAAACTACATCGCCGAGTGCGAGGAGAAGCACGGCATGCAGGCCGTCGAGGAGATGCTCGACAGCTGCCACGCGCTGCAGAGCTACGGTGTCGATCGCTATCACCGGCCAAGCCGGATCTCGCTCGCCGAAGAGATGCAGCGCCGCATCGAGCGGCTCGATTACGCGCAGGCACAGGTCAACGACATCTGGCGCACGCTGCCTCGCCGCGCCGCACAAGCCGGCGACGGCGGCCACGCCAAGCGCTTTCCGGCCGAGCCGCAGGAGAACTTGCTGTACTTCATCGAGAAGAACGCACCGCTGCTCGAGCCCTGGCAGCGCGAGGTCGTGCGCATCGTGCGCAAGGTCGCGCAGTATTTCTATCCGCAACGCCAGACGCAGGTGATGAACGAAGGCTGGGCCACGTTCTGGCACCACCAGCTCCTCAACACGCTCTACGACGAGGGCCACCTGACCGACGGCGTGATGATCGAGTGGCTGAAGTCGCACACCAACGTGATCTTCCAGCCGCCGGTCGACCACCGCGGCTACTCCGGACTGAACCCGTATGCGCTCGGCTTCGCGATATACACCGACATCAAGCGCATTTGCGAGCAGCCGACCGACGAAGACCGTGAGTGGTTTCCGAGCCTTGCCGGCACGCCGTGGCTGCCGGCACTGCATCACGCGATGCGCAACTTCAAGGACGAGAGCTTCATCGGCCAATACCTGTCGCCGAAAGTGATCCGCGACCTTCGCCTGTTCGCCATTCGCGACGACGAGCACGAGGACCACCTGCACGTCTCGGCGATCCACGACGCCGCCGGCTATCGGCACGTGCGCGAGGCGCTGTCGCGCCAGTACGACCTCGGAACCCGCGAGCCCGACATCCAGGTCTGGAACGTCAACCTGCGCGGCGACCGTTCATTGACCTTGCGCCACACCCGCCACAACAACCGGCCACTTCACGACGGCGCCCAGGAAGTGCTCAAGCACGTCGCCAGGCTCTGGGGCTTCGGCGTCAACCTCGAGAGCGTCGACAGCTACGGCGACATCACCACGCACTGGTCGGTGACGGCCTCGGAGATATCGCGCTCCTAGAAATGCGCCCCTTGTCCGGGGCGCTCACAGCGAGAAGATCTTTCCCGGGTTCATGATGTTCTTCGGATCAAGCGCACGCTTGATCGTGCGCATCATCTCGATGGCGCCGGCGCCGGCCTCGGTCACCAGGAAGCCCATCTTGTGCAGGCCGACGCCGTGCTCGCCGCTGCACGTGCCGGCGGCGGCGAGCGCGCGCATCACCACGCCTTCGTTGAGCCGCTCCGCCGTCTCACGCTCCTCGGGCTTGTTCGGGTCGACGAGGTAGGCGATGTGAAAGTTGCCGTCGCCGACGTGGCCGACGATGTAGTGCATGAGGCCCTCGGCCTCGGCTTCTTCCGACGCCTTCACCACCGATTCGGCCAGGCGCGAGATCGGCACGCAGGTGTCGGTGGTGACGGTGCGGCAGCCGGGCTTGAGTTGCAGCCCGGCGAAATAGGCGCGGTGGCGCGCCGCCCACAGCTTCTTGCGCGCTTCGGGAGTCGTCGCCCACTGGAAGCCCTCGCCGCCATGCTCGCTGGCGATTTCCTGGACGGCAGCGGCCTGTTCGGCGACGCTGGCCTCGCTGCCGTGGAACTCCATCAGCAACATCGGCGCCTCGGTGAGTTCGAGCTTGTCGTGCCGGTTGACGGCGCGCACCGCATGGCGGTCGAGCAACTCGCAGCGCGCGATCGGGATGCCCATCTGGATGATCTGGATCGTGGTGCGAACGGCGGCGTCGATCGACGGGAAGGTGCAGGTCGCGGCCGACATCGCTTCGGGCAGCGGATAGACCTTCAGCGTGATCTCGGTCATGACGCCGAGCGTGCCTTCGCTGCCGACCATCAGGCGCGTCAGGTCGTAGCCGGCCGACGACTTGCGTGCCCGCGTGCCCGTATGGATCACCTCGCCCTGTGCAGTGACGACGGTCAGGCCGAGCACGTTCTCGCGCATGGTGCCGTAGCGCACGGCGTTGGTGCCGCTGGCGCGTGTCGCGCACATGCCTCCGATCGAGGCATCGGCGCCGGGGTCGATCGGAAAGAAGAGGCCGGTGTGGCGGATCTCCTCGTTGAGCTGCATGCGGGTGACGCCGGCCTGCACCGTCACCGTCAGGTCCTCGGCATCGACGGCGAGGACCTTGCTCATGCGGGAAAGATCGATGCTGACGCCACCTTGCACCGCGAGCAGGTGGCCCTCGAGCGACGAGCCGACGCCGAACGGAATCACCGGCGCCGAGTGGCGATCGGCCAGCGACACGACGAAGGCGACCTCCTCGGTGCTCTCGCAGTAGACGACGGCCTCGGGCGGCGGCGCGTCGATCGGCGACTCGTCGCGGCCATGCTGCTCGCGCACGACGAGGGCCGTCGAACAGCGATCGCCGAACCGCGTCCTGAGCGCCTCGATCATCGCGGGGGCCACGGCGCGCGGCTCGATGCGGGGGAGGAGATGCGCGGGCAAGGGTGCGTTCATGGCGGCTCGTTCCTTTGACTGTCATCGGCGCTCGGCCGTCGGTCATTGTAGGAAGGCGCTGCTAGGATGACCGCATGGCCAATCGCCTCTCACAGATCGCGACGCGCACCGGCGACGACGGCACCACCGGCCTGGGCGACGGCACGCGTGTCGCCAAGAGCCACGCGCGCATCGCCGCGATGGGCGATGTCGATGAGCTCAACTCCAGCCTCGGCGTGCTGCTGGCCGAGCCCCTGCCCGACGATGTCCGCGAGCTGCTTGTGGTGATCCAGCACGAGCTTTTCAACCTTGGTGGCGAACTTTCCATTCCCGGTTTCGAACTGCTCAAGGCAAGTGCCGTGGCGCACCTCGACGACGCGCTCGCGCGTCACAACGCGCACCTGCCGCGCCTGAAGGAATTCATCCTGCCCGCCGGGACGCGCAGCGCGGCGCTGGCGCATGTCGGCCGCACGGTGGCGCGGCGCGCCGAGCGCGCCGTCGTCACGCTCGCCGCGACCGAGGCGGTGCGCGCCGAGCCGCGCCAGTACCTGAACCGGCTGAGCGACCTGCTGTTCGTGCTGGCGCGTGTGCTCAACCGAGCGAACCTCGATGGCCTCGGCGGCGACGACGTCTATTGGCGCAGCGAGAAGCTGGCGCGCGACGACGCTGCCGCGCAGGACGAGGAAGGCGCGCCCGTCGCAGGAGCCGGGTCGGCACCGAAGCCATGAGCGCTGCTGCCTTCCACGGCGTCTTCCCGTACGTCGTCTCGCCCATCCTGCCCTCGGGCGAGGTCGATGCCGAGGTGCTGCATCGCCTGTGCGATGACCTGATCGAGGCCGGCGTGCACGGCCTGTCGCCGCTCGGCTCGACCGGCGAGTTCGCCTATCTGTCGTGGCCGCAACGGCGCCGCGTCGTCGAAGTCGTCGTTGCAGCGGCGCGCGGTCGCGTTCCGGTGGTGGCGGGCGTCGGCTCGTCGACCATCGCCGATGCCGTCGCCCAGGCGCAGGAGTTCGAGCGCATGGGCTGCGACGGCATCCTGGCCATCCTCGAGGCGTACTTCCCGATCGACGACGACGGTGTCCACGCCTACTTCGCAGCGGTCGCCGCTGCGGTGTCGTTGCCGGTCGTGCTCTACACCAACCCCAACTTCCAGCGCTCCGACCTGAGCCTGCCCGTCATCGAGCGGCTGAGCCGGATCGACAACATCGGCTACATCAAGGACGCGTCGTCCAACACCGGCCGCCTGCTCTCGATCATGGAGCGCGTCGAGGGCCGCATGCTGGTGTTCGCGGCGTCGGCGCACATCCCGGCCTGCGTGATGCTCATCGGCGGCGTCGGCTGGATGGCCGGGCCGGCCTGCATCGCGCCGCGCCAGAGCGTCGAGCTCTACGAGATGTGTCGGCGCGGCGAGTGGCCGGCCGCGATGGCGTTGCAGCGAAAGCTCTGGGGCCTCAACCAGGCCTTCGCGAAGTACAACCTCGCCGCCTGCATCAAGGGCGGCCTGGTCTTGCAAGGCTACGACGTCGGCGTGCCCTTGCCGCCGCAGGCCGCGCTCGCCCCGGCCGGCGTCGAGGCCGTTCGCCATGCGCTCACCGCCATCGGCGCGCTTTGAAGGCAGCCGCGCGCGCGTCAGGAATGCTGCGCTTGGCTGAGGCGACGCCGTGCCGAGACGGCCTCTGACAGCGTTTCCAGGACGCCGATGGAATCGTCCCAGCCGATGCAGGCGTCGGTGATGCTCTGGCCATAGACGAGTTGTGCCGGGTCGTCGTGGCCGGCGCTGAACTTCTGGGCACCGGCGGTGAGGTGGCTCTCGACCATGACGCCGAAGATGCAGCGGCCGCCATCGCGCAGCTGCTGTGCGACATCGCGGGCGACCTCGATCTGCTTCGCATGCTGCTTGCTGCTGTTGGCATGGCTGCAGTCGACCATCAACGTGCAAGGCAGCTTCGCCGCCTCGATCTCCCGGCACGCGGCCGCAACCTGGACTGCGTCGTAGTTCGGTGTCTTGCCGCCACGCAGGATGACGTGGCAGTCGCCGTTGCCGCGCGTCTCAACGATCGCGACCTGGCCATTCTTGTGCACCGACAGAAAGTGATGCGGTCGCGCCGCGGCCTGGATGGCGTCGGTGGCGATCCGGATGTTGCCATCGGTGCCGTTCTTGAAACCGATGGGTGCCGACAGGCCGGAGGCCAGTTCCCGGTGGACCTGGCTTTCGGTGGTGCGCGCGCCGATCGCGCCCCAGGCGATGAGGTCGCCGAGGTATTGCGGAGAGATCACGTCGAGAAATTCGCTGCCGGCCGGCATGCCCAGCCTGTTGATCTCGAGCAGCAGCTGCCGGCCGATGCGCAGACCCTCGTCGATGCGAAAGCTCTCGTCGAGATAAGGGTCGTTGATGAGACCTTTCCAGCCCACGGTGGTCCGAGGTTTCTCGAAGTAGACGCGCATGACGATCTCGAGCGTGTCGGCGAACCGGTCGCGTTCGGCCTTCAGCTTTCTCGCATAGGCCACGGCGGCCACCGGATCGTGGATGGAGCATGGCCCCATGACGACGAGAAGTCGGTCGTCGTCGCCACGCATGATGCGGCGGATGGCTTCGCGGGTCGCCCCGATCTGCTCCTCGACGGGCGTGCCGGCAATCGGAAAGAAGCGGATCAGGTGCTCCGGTGGCGGCAGCGGCGTCACGTTCTCGATCCGCAGGTCGTCGGTGCGGCTGGTGCGTTCCCGGGCCGCATACGCACTTTCGCCGTTCGACGGACTGTTGTTGTTTTTCGGCATGGCAATTTCCCTTGAATTTTTGGAACCAAAAAAAACCGCCGGGGGTCGCCCGGCGGTTTGGATTCGGTGTGCGCCTCGTCTGCCTATGCGCCTGCCTCTCCAACCGCTGAGCGGTGCGAGATCGCAAAATAGGCGTAGAAGCGGGTGCGCAACATCTTGGGTGCAATGTAGCCCGGGCCTCGACGCGCCGTCAACGACAAAGGAGACGAAAAACATCGATCGCAGGAAAGTGTTGTCATCGAGTGGAGCAGCCGCCATCGCCGCACTCGCGGGCTGCGCAAGCGCCGGAGGCCCTTCCGCCTCGACATCGG
>JBDTCA010000087.1:0-3894 GCA_039923815.1 Caldimonas sp.
GGCGCGTCGTCGGGGCCGAGCGAGCCGTAGACCTCGTCGGTCGAGACGTGGTGGAAGCGGAAGGCGGCCCGCTCGGCGCCGGCCAGCGTGGCCCAGTGCGCGCGCGCGGCCTCGAGCAGCTGGAACGTACCCTCCACGTTCGTGCGCACGAAGGCGCCGGGCCCATGAATGCTGCGGTCGACGTGGCTCTCCGCAGCGAAGTGGACGACGGCGCGCGGCCGGTGCGATGCGAACAGACGGTCGAGCAACGGCCGATCGCAGAGGTCGCCGTGCACGAACACGTGGCGAGGATCGTCGCGGACGGCGGCGAGGTTCTCGAGGTTCCCGG
Source organism: Caldimonas sp. (assembly GCA_039923815.1). Classification (GTDB taxonomy): domain Bacteria; phylum Pseudomonadota; class Gammaproteobacteria; order Burkholderiales; family Burkholderiaceae_C; genus Schlegelella_A. Next base: position 329 of record JBDTCA010000087.1, read on the forward strand.
CATAGGTGAGTGCGTCGAGGTTGACGATGCCTTCGCCGCTGCCGGCGAGCCAGTCGAGCACGAAGTGGGAGCCGATGAAGCCGGCGCCGCCGGTGACGAGGATCATGCGAGCGGATGCGGCACGACACCGCGAAGCAAAGAACGGGATTCTAGGGAGGAGCTTCGCGCCCGCCGGGCACCTCGCCGCCGAAGACGCGGCGGACTAGACGCCGCTGACCAGCAGGCCGGCGCCGACGGCGGCCAGCGTCAGGACGATGGCCAGCGCGAGCAGACTTAAGAAGCCACGAGGTTCTTCGATGCGGATGTCGAGTGCGGCGAAGGTGGAGTCGGGGAACTGCATGCGTTGACGATAAGGCGCCACTCGCGAACGCGCATCCCCCTCGTTGACGATGAAGCGCATCAAGCGGCAATCCCGCACGCTCGTGCCTGCGCATCCGCCCGTTGCATGATCCCGCCATGGACCCGACCGAGCCATTCGTGGAGCCACCTGCCCTGACGCCGCACTTGCTGGCCTCGCCGTTGCGGGCGGCCGTCACGGCTGCCACGCGGCCGCCCGAGCCCGATCTGCTGCCCGGCCTCGTCGCACAGGCCCGCCTGACTGTCGCCGACGACGCCTCGGCGCACACGCTGGCGCTGCGCATTGCCGGCGGCGTGCGCGAGCGCGCCCGCGAGTCGGGCCGCGCCGGGCTGGTGCAGGGCCTGCTGCAGGAGTTCGCGCTCAGCTCGAGCGAGGGCGTGGCCTTGATGTGCCTGGCCGAAGCGCTGCTGCGCATCCCCGACGCCGCCACGCGCGACGCCCTCATCCGCGACAAGATCGCGACCGGCAACTGGCAATCGCACGTCGGCCAGAGTCCGTCGCTCTTCGTGAATGCCGCGACCTGGGGCCTGCTGCTGACCGGCCGGCTGGTCGCCACGCACAGCGACGTCGGCCTGGGCTCGGCCTTGCGCCGGATCATCGGCCGCGGTGGCGAGCCGCTGATTCGCAAAGGTGTCGACATGGCGATGCGCCTGATGGGCGAGCAGTTCGTCACCGGCGAGACCATCCACGACGCGCTCGCCAACGCCCGCAGCCGCGAGGCCGAGGGCTTCCGCTACTCCTACGACATGCTCGGCGAGGCGGCGATGACGGCGCGCGACGCCGAGGCCTACCTGGCGTCCTACGAAGCGGCGATCGACGCCATTGGCCACGCCTCCGCCGGCCGCGGCATCAGGCTTGGCCCGGGCATCTCGATCAAGCTTTCCGCCCTGCACCCGCGCTATGCACGGGCCCAGGTCGAGCGGGTGAAGCACGAGCTCTACCCTCGCCTGCTGCGGCTCGCCGAGCTGGCGCGGCACCACGACATCGGCCTCAACATCGACGCCGAAGAAGCCGACCGTCTCGAGCTGTCGCTCGACCTGCTCGAGCGGCTCTGCTTCGAGCCATCGCTGACTGGCTGGAACGGCATCGGCTTCGTCATCCAGGCCTACCAGAAGCGCTGTCCGGCGGTGATCGACTGGCTGATCGACCTCGGCACGCGCAGTGGTCGGCGCCTCATGATCCGCCTCGTCAAGGGCGCCTACTGGGACGGCGAGATCAAGCGCGCCCAGATCGACGGCCAGCCGGGCTACCCGGTCTACACGCGCAAGGCCCACACCGACGTCGCCTACCTCGCCTGCGCGAGAAAGTTGCTGGCCGCGCCGGACCAGATCTATCCGCAGTTCGCGACCCACAACGCCCACACGCTCGCTGCCGTCTACACGATGGCCGGGCCGGACTGGCACGAAGGCCAGTACGAGTTCCAGTGCCTGCACGGCATGGGCGAGCCGCTCTATGAGCAGGTCGTGGGGCCGGCCAGCGAAGGCAAGCTCGACCGGCCGTGCCGCATCTACGCGCCGGTCGGCGGCCACGACACGCTGCTCGCCTACCTCGTGCGCCGCCTGCTCGAGAACGGTGCCAACACGTCGTTCGTCAACCGCATCGCCAGCGACGCGGTGTCGCTCGAAGAACTCGTGCAGAACCCGGTTCGCACGGTCGAGGCGCTGGCCGACAGCGAAGGCGTCGTCGGCCTGCCGCATCCGGCAATCGTGCTGCCGCGCCGGCTCTACGGCAGCGGCCGCATCAATTCCATGGGCATCGACCTCGCCGACGAAGCCACGCTGTCGGCGCTGCGCGCCGCCTTCACCCGCCATGCCGACGCGCCGTGGTCGGCCGCGCCCACGCTGGCCGGCGTCACCGGCGAGCTGCCGCACGCCGTGCGCAACCCCGCCGATCGGCACGACGTCGTCGGCCATTGCCGAGACGCCACGCCCGCCGACGTCGACATCGCGGTCGCTGCCGCCACCGCGGCCGCTGCCGCCTGGGCAGCGACCTCGCCCGCCGAACGCGCCGCGATGCTCGACGGTGCCGCCGATCACCTCGAAGCCGACATCGACCGCCTGCTGACGCTGCTCGTGCGCGAGGCTGGCAAGACCTGCGCGAACGCCGTTTCCGAGGTGCGCGAGGCGGTCGACTTCCTGCGTTACTACGCGCTGCAGGTCCGGCGCGAATTCGACAACGCCACCCACGTCGCGCTCGGTCCCGTGGTCTGCATCAGTCCGTGGAATTTTCCCCTCGCCATCTTCACCGGCCAGGTCGCGGCAGCGCTCGCGGCCGGTAACCCAGTGCTCGCCAAGCCCGCCGAGCAGACGCCGCTGGTCGCCGCCGAGGTGGTGCGGGTGCTACACGCCGCCGGCGTGCCGGCCGGCGCGCTGCAGTTGTTGCCTGGCTGCGGCGAGACCGTGGGCGCGCGACTCGTCGCCGATGCGCGCGTGCAGGCCGTGCTCTTCACCGGCTCCACCGAGGTCGCAAAACTGCTGCAGAAAGCGCTCTCGACGCGGCTCGGCGCGCATGGCCGACCGGTGCCGCTGATTGCCGAGACGGGCGGCCAGAACGCGATGGTGGTCGACTCGTCGGCACTGGTCGAGCAGGTCGTGGCCGACGCCGTCGCCTCGGCGTTCGACAGCGCCGGCCAGCGTTGCTCCGCACTGCGCGTGCTCTGCGTGCAGAGCGACCTCGCCGACCGCCTCGTCGAGATGCTCGAAGGCGCGATGCGCGAGCTCACGATCGGCGACCCGCGGGCGCTCGCCGTCGATGTCGGCCCGGTGATCGACGACGACGCCCGCGCCGGCATCGAACGCCACATTGAGGCCATGCGCAGCCGCGGCCGCCGCGTCGTGCGGCACGGCGGCGACAGCGCTCAGAACGCGGCGCTGCAATACGGCAGCTTCGTGGCGCCGGCGGTAATCGAGATCGAACGGCTGGCCGAACTGGAACGCGAAGTGTTCGGACCCGTGCTGCACGTGCTGCGCTACCGGCGCGACGCCCTGCCCACCTTGCTGCAGCAGATCAACGACACCGGCTACGGCCTGACGCTGGGCGTGCACACGCGCATCGACGAGACCGTGGCGCAGGTCGTCGGCGCGGCGCACGTCGGCAACGTCTACGTCAACCGCAACGTCGTCGGCGCCGTCGTCGGCGTTCAGCCGTTCGGTGGCGAAGGACTGTCGGGCACCGGCCCGAAGGCCGGCGGGCCGCTCTACCTGCTGCG
>JBDTCA010000088.1:0-4473 GCA_039923815.1 Caldimonas sp.
CCGGCAGCGCTGAATAGCCGCGCTGGCCGACATTGCCGAGCTCGTCGACGAAATCGATGAAGAAGAACAAGGCGAGGAAGGCGAGACCGACGAACAGGACCGCCGATGCGATGTCGGCATGGAAAAGGCGACGGACCGTCCTCATGCCGCAACGGGCGGCCGTTGCCTGCGAACGCGACGCCGGCGCCGCGCCGATACAGGTCGGTTGGTCCCGTGCTCGCGCCACCACAGCAGCGCCAACGCCAAGGCGAAGGCGCCACCGTGGACGACCAGGAGTGCAGAACCCAGACCGATGCGTCCGGAAGCGACCCAGGATTGAGAGAGATTGATGAAGTTGTAGTAAGCGAAAAAACCAAGCAGCGCGAAGAGAAGATTCCAGTTGCTGGCGTGGCGCGGGTTAGAAGCCGACATGCCGATGCCGAGCAGCAGCATGTTGGCGGCCGCCAGCACCAGGCCGACGCGCCAGGCGAGCTCGCCCTGCGCGACCGCCGTCGGCTCGCGCAGCAGGTCAAGCGTGGCACGCGCCTTGGTCGGCAAGCCACCCGCGACAGCCATGGCGCGGTCGCCAGCCGAGGCGCGGTAGCTGTCGAAACGCGACAGGGTCTTCTCGCCGCTCTGCATGTTCTGCTCGTTGCGTTGGCCGTGAGACAGCACCACGAACCGACCTCCACCGTCGCTCTCGATAGCCCCCGACTTCGCCGAGGTGACTGACTCGACGCCTCCTTTGGAAGCGACGATGAGCACGTTGCGACCCGTTGCCGTGTCGCTGGCACTGCCTTCGAAGAAGAAGGTGCGCTGGCCGTCGCCGGACGTCTGGAACTCCCCTGGCGACACTCGCGAGAGATCGGAGCGCCTCTCGAACTGGTCCTTGAGTTCGGCACTTCGTTCGTTCTGCCACGGCCAGACGAACAGAGCAAGCAGGGCAATGACGAGCAGCACAGGCCAGGTCGTGCCGAGGACCGGGCGCACGAAGCGGCTGAGCGGCACTCCACTGGCGAACCAGATGGTCATCTCGCTGCCGCGATACATGCGCGACAACGTGGCAACGACCGCCACGAACAGCGACAGCGCCAGGATCGTGGAGAGGTGGCCCAGGCCGATGTAGGCAAGCAGCAGCATGACATCCTGCGGTGAAATCCGGCCGATCGCTGCCTGGCCGAGATTCCTGATGAACATGATGGTCAGCACGATGGTCAGGATCACCACCAGCGTACCGCCGAAGTTACGTGCCAGCTCTCGGCGCAAAGTGGAATCGAATAACATCGTTGGTTGCCTTCTAGCTCGGAGAATTATGGACTTTCGCCATCAGATCGCCGCACCGGCCAACCTCGCCGGCATCGATGTCGACGCCCTCGTTCTCGTCGTCGGAACGGCTGCCGATCCAGCCCTCGCGGCGCCACTGGCACGCCTGGTGTCGGGGGCGGTCGACGACGGCGATCTGCTGCTGAAGAAGGGCAAGTTGCTCTACGTATACAAGCCTGCCGGTATTGCCGCCAGGCGGGTCGTTGTCGCAGTGGCCGCAGACGCCACGGTGAAGGCGTTCAAGGCTTCGGTGGCATCGGCGCTCGGCAGCCTGAAGTCGAGCGGCGCCAAGACGGTTGGCGTTGCTGTCGCAAACGGCGCCGTGATCGGGGCGGGGCACGCCGAAGCGCTGGCGATCGCCGCGGCCGATGCGGTCTATCTGTACACCCACAGCAAGCCGAGTGCGCCGCCGCCATGGGCGCCAACCTCGATCACGCTCTATTGCCAGAAGGCAGAGGCCAAGGCGGTCCAGGAGGGCTTGCGCTGCGGTACGGCGATCGCCTCGGGCGTGACGCTGGCTCGCGAGTTCGGCAATCGTCCCGCCAACCAGTGCACACCGACGTGGCTCGGCCAGCAGGCCAAGAAGCTCGGCAAGGAATGGGATCTGGACATCGAGGTGCTCGACCGCAAGGCGATCGAAAAGCTCGGGATGGGTTCGTTTCTCGCCGTCGCCAAGGGCTCTGCGGAACCGCCACGCTTCATCGTTGCCCGCTACGACGGTGCGGCCAAGTCGCAGGCGCCGGTCGTCCTCGTCGGCAAGGGCATCACCTTCGACACCGGCGGCATCTCCATCAAGCCTTCAGCCGAGATGGACGAGATGAAGTTCGACATGTGCGGTGCGGCAAGCGTGCTCGGAACGCTGGCTGCCGTCGCGGCGATGAAGCCCAGGCTCAATCTGGTGTGCATCGTGCCGACCTGCGAAAACATGCCGAGCAGCACCGCCGTCAAGCCGGGCGACGTCGTCACCAGCATGTCGGGGCAAACGATCGAGGTCCTCAATACCGACGCCGAAGGTCGCCTCATCCTCTGCGATGCGCTGACCTATGCCGAGCGCTTCAAGCCGGCCGTCGTGGTCGACGTCGCGACCCTGACCGGCGCCTGCGTGATCGCACTGGGCCATCATCATTCCGGCATGTTCACCGCCGACGATGCCGTCGCGGCGCAGTTGCAGGCGGCCGGCAACGCGGCGCTCGACAGCTGCTGGCGCATGCCGCTCGACGAAGAGTACGACGAGGCGCTGAAGAGCAACTTCGCCGACATGGGCAATGTCGGCGGCCGTCCCGGGGGCGCCATCACGGCTGCCATGTTCCTGCGCCGCTTCACGTCCAGGTACCCATGGGCTCACCTCGACATCGCCGGCACGGCCTGGAAGTCAGGCGCGCACAAGGGTGCCACCGGCCGGCCTGTGGGCCTGCTGACCCATTTCGTCCTCGGCTACGCGAAATGAGTCGGTCGCTGCCGTGATCGAGTCACAAGAGCTCGCACATCGCGGCGTCCGAACATGACGGAAATCAGTTTCTACTTCAACGTGGCTGATCGCGTGGATTACGCGTGCCGGCTTTCGCGAAAGGCCCAGCGGCAGGGCGTGGCACTTTCCGTCACGGGCAGCCGTGAGACGCTCAGCGCCTTTAATCGCCAGCTGTGGGCCTTTGCGCCGGCAGAGTTCGTCCCTCATACCTGGACCGAGCGCCAGGCCGAAGTTCCGGCCCGGCTCGTCGACGCCACGGTCTGGCTCAGCGTCCAGCCCGTCGACGCGCCACGCCACGAGGCCTTGCTCAATCTTGGCGACGGCGTGCCCGTCGGCTTCGAGACCTTCGCCCGGCTGTACGAAGTCGTCTCGACTTCCGACACCGACCGTTCGGCCGCGAGGTCGAGGTGGAAGGCCTACGCCGACCGCGGCTATGCCATCAGGCGCCATGAGATCGGCTCCGCATGAGTCTGTTCGCATGAGGGCCGTCGCATGAGCACTGGCCGTCCGCCTCCCGGAAGCATCCCGACGCTGACCGAGGTCGTGTCGTGGCCCAGCGTGGTGCCGACGGCGCCGGTGACCGCGGAAGAGCCGGCGGCAGGGCCGCTTCCGCCCGTCGCTGCAGCGGCACCGCACCCGGGCGAACCGCCGCCGATCGCTCTGGCCGCGAGCGCGACGCCAGCCCTTGACGAAGCCGAGCTCACCCAGCGAATCCTCGCCGACGTGCAAAGGCAGATAGACATGGTTCTCGAGGTTCGATTGCGCGAAGTCCTGGCTCCCGTCCTGGCGCGCGCCAACGACACGCTGGTGAGAGATGCCCGCAAGGAACTGACGTCGGTGATGCGAGATGTCGTCGCTCGATCGGTGGCGCATGAGCTGGGGCGAAAACCGTAATCCGCTGCTCCTTCACGGGTGGTCTTTCATCAGGTTGACGGCACAAGTACCGATCCGGCGCGGTCCGCCTTTGCGTTATCGTCGCGCCCTTCGGGCGTGCCCCGCCGACCCGATTCCAATCCAAACCGGAGATACTGAATGCATGTCAAACTGAATCTGATCGCTGCTGCGGCGGCCATGATCTTCGCCGGCAGCGTCTCGGCTGAGGACTTGATCGTCAAGATCGGTCACGTCGGTCCGACGAGCGGCGCCATTGCCCACCTCGGCAAGGACAACGAGAACGGCGCGCGCATGGCGATCGATGAGTTGAACGCCAAGGGCGTCACCATCGGCGGCAAGAAGGCCAAGTTCGAACTGCTTGCTGAAGATGACGCAGGTGATCCCAAGCAGGGCACGTCGGTGGCCAACAAATTGGTCGATGCCAAGGTCAACGGCGTCATCGGCCATTTGAACTCGGGCACGACGATTCCCGCGTCGAAGATCTATTCCGATGCGGGCATCCCGCAGATTTCGCCCTCGGCAACGAACCCGAAATACACCCGTCAGGGGTTCAAGACGACATTTCGCGTCGTTGCGGACGACGTTCATCTCGGCAGCACGCTTGGCCGCTACGCCGTCAACACGCTGAAGGGCAAGTCGATCGTCACGATCGATGACCGTACCGCCTACGGGCAGGGCGTGGCCGAGGAATTCTCCAAGGCCGTCAAGGCTGCGGGCGGCAGCATCGCCGATACCGAGTTCACGACGGACAAGGCGACCGACTTCACCGCCATCCTGACCGCGGTCAAGGCCAAGAAGCCGGACATCAT
>JBDTCA010000089.1:0-5055 GCA_039923815.1 Caldimonas sp.
CGTCGCTGACTTCGCCATTCTTCGTCGTGCGCACGCCCGTCACCCGTCCGTTCTCGGTCAGCACGCCGATCACCTCGATGTCTTCGACGACCTTCACGCCGCGGTTGCGCGCGCCCTTTGCGAGCGACATCGTCAGGTCGGTCGGGTTCGCCTTGCCGTCGCCGGGAATCCAGAGCCCGCCTTCGAGGTCGTCGTCAATTGCGCCGGCCAGTGGGCGCGCCAGCTCGGGGCGCTGGCCGGCGTCAACGTGCCGCTGTGGTCGGCCGAACATTTCTACATCGTCACCGAGCGGGTCGCAGGCGTGCATCCGATGCTGCCGGTGATGCGCGACCCCGACGGCTACATCTACTACAAGGAAGAGGTCGGCGGCCTGCTGATGGGCGGCTTCGAGCCGCAGGCCAAGCCGTGGACCGTCGACCCGATCCCGGCCACCTTCCAGTTCGAGCTCCTCGGCGAAGACTGGGACCAGTTCGAGCCGCTGATGCAGGCCGCCATACACCGCACGCCGTGCCTCGAGACGGCGCAGGTGAAGATGCTGCTCAACGGCCCTGAGAGCTTCACGCCCGACGGCAACTTCATCCTCGGCGAAGCACCGGAAATGCGCGGCTTCTTCGTGGCCGCCGGCTTCAATTCGGCCGGCATCGCCAACTCGGGCGGCGCCGGCCGCGCCATCGCCGAATGGATCGTCGCCGGCCAGCCGCAGAACGATCTCGCCGACGTCGACATCCGCCGCTTCGGCTCCTTCTGGGCGAACAAGAGAGCGCTCGCCGAGCGCACCGGCGAGACGCTCGGACTGCACTACGCGATGCGCTGGCCGCGCCAGGAACTGCTCACGGCACGGCCGCTGCGCACCAGCCCGCTCTACGACGCACTGGCCGCCAAGGGCGCGGTGTTCGGCACCCGGAACGGCTGGGAGCGCGCCAGCTACTTCGCGCCCGGCCTCGGCCAGCCCTACCCGCACACGCTCGGCAAGCCAGCCTGGCTGCCGCACGTGATCGCGGAGGCGCGGGCCACCCGCGAAGGTGTCGCGATCTACGACCAGACCTCGTTCGGCAAGCTGCGGCTCGAAGGTCGCGACGCCCTCGCCGTGCTGCAGCGGCTGTGCGCCAACGAGATCGACGTCGCCGTCGGCCGAATGGTCTACACCCCGATGCTCAACGAGCGCGGCGGCTTCGAGAGCGACCTCACCATCACACGACTCGGCGCCGATCGCTTCCTCGTTGTCACGGGCTCGGCGCAGGCCGCGCGCGACGCCGACTGGATCGCGCGCCACACGCAGGCGGGCGAGCAGGCCGTGCTCACCGATGTGAGCGGCATGATCGCCGTGCTCTCGCTCATGGGTCCGAACGCGGCCGCGCTGCTCGGCCGCACCGGCTCGCCGCACACCGCCGCGGGCATCGCCAGTGATCGGCTGCGCTTCTCGCACACGACCGACATCGACGTCGGCTTCGCCCGCGTTCGCGCCGCCCGCATGAGCTATGTCGGCGGCCCGGGCTTCGAGCTCTACGTGCCGGTCGAGATGGCGCGCCACGTCTGGCGGGCCCTTCACGAGGCCAGCGACGGCCTGGGCGTCGACGGCGCAGGACTGGCCGATGCCGGCTATTACGCGCTCGACGCCTTGCGCATCGAAGCCGGCCGCCGCGCCTGGGGCGCCGAGATGGGTCCGGACGAGACACCATTCGAAGCCGGCCTGATGTTCGCGGTCAAGCTCGACAAGAGCGCCGACTTCATCGGTCGCGCCGCCTTGCGCAAGCACCGCGACAGCGTGCTCGGCAAGAAACTCGTGACACTGGTTTTCGACGACGCGCAGGCATGGGCGTGGGGCGGTGAAGCCCTGGCCATCGACGGCACGTCGGTCGGCGAGATCACCTCGACCGGATGGAGCCCGAAAGCCGGCCGCTGCGTCGGACTCGGTTATCTGCGCGGCAGTGCCGCAGCCGCCAAGCACGTCGGCACGCCGGTCGACGTCGATCTCTGGGGCCAGCGCGTCACTGCCGCAGCCTGGGACACCTGGGTCCCGTAAGCCGGTGCAGTGCCGCCCTGCTCAGGGCAGCCCCGGGAGCCGGCAGAACGGACGGCAGGTTCACTCTCGCATGGCAGCTCGCTTCGCCGACCGCGCCGGGGTCGTGCGGAAGACGCACACCCGGAAGCGGCCATTTCCGCAAACACTGCGGTTCAGAGCGGGTGGCGCGGAGTCTCCAGCAACACCCGGCGAACCGCGTCGGCCAGAGGCAGACGCGCTCCCGTCCGCCAGGCGGCGTCGGCACCGGCAGCGCCGAGCCGTGCCCGCGCATACCGCCGCATGCGCCGGAGGTCGCGCCGGTCACGGGCGTCGAAGGCGCCGTAGCGTTGCTGCCATTGCGCCTCGGCGCAGCCCATCGTCTGCACGGCGAGGTCCGCGTGCCCCAGCCGCAGCAGGGCCGGCGGAATGTTCCAGAGCGCATGGAGCGCGGCCTGCAGTTCGAGGTTGTCCCAGGCCAGTTCCAGCCCCTCGCGCAGGCTCGCCGCACTGCCGGCCCAGCGGCGCAGCCTGAACAGCGCCGTGCCACGGGCCTCGTACGAGCCGGCGGCGAGATCCCAGTCGTGCAAGCGGCGACCTGCCTCGATCAGGGCATCGAATTCGCCGAGCGCGCGCTCGGGTGCGCCGGCCTCCGTGGTCTGCACGGCGACGTTGTAGCGGCCGTTGTTGATCAGGTGCTCGTTGCCGGAACGTGCCCAGAGCGCCAGCGCCGCAGCGGAGAGCTGCTTGCCGCGCTCCGGATCGCGGTCGACGACGGTCGCCAGGTGACCCTGAAGGCTGAGCAGCGATGCCTCGGTGTTGGGCCGCTGTGCGGCGCGCGCCAGCGGCAGGGCCATCTCGATCAGATCGCGCGCCCGCGCGTGGTCCTTGTCGACACGCCAGGTCATGCGCGCCATGCGCGACAGCACCATCGCCCGGATCGCAGGATCGGCGCAGGGCCGTGCCAGCGCCGCTTCGCGATGGCGCCGCACGTCGTCCGGACGGCCGGCGTCCTGGTGGGCGCTGGCGGCCAGCGCGTGCACGCCGGCGGCCAGCGCGTCGTCGAGACCGGAGGTGGCCAGCAGCCGATCGAGCGACTCGAGCACACCGGCAGGCACCGCCATCTCTCCCCACGAAGATTGCAACAGCAGCACGAGTTGCAGCGCGGCGTTGCCATCGGCGTCGCCGGGTGCCGAGGCGAGCGCGACCATGAGGTTGGGCATCTCGTCGCGCACGCTCGGCAGCAGCGGTGTCGCCGGCATGGCTCGCGCCCAGTCGAGATAGGCCAAGCGTACGCGCACCCGATGCTGCGCCGAGTCGACGGCGCCGAGACGGCTGAGGCCGTACTCGCGCACCGCCTCGATCGGGGCGTAGCGCCGCCGGCCGTCCTGGCCCACTCCAGCCATCACCACCGACTGCTCAACCAGCTCGTCGAGAAGCGCCTGGACCGCACCGATGCCAAAGCGAATCGCACCGTCGTCGCTGGCCAGGGCGGCGGCGATGTCGACGGCTGCACCGGCTGGCAGCACGCAGAGCGCGAACAGCAGTCGGCGCTGCTCGGCACCGAGCAGATGCCAGCTCCATGCCATCACGGCGAGCATCGACGCGTGGCGCGGATCGCTGCCGCTGCGTCCGCCGTGGCGCGCCAGCAAGGCGAAGCTGCCCGCGCTCGCGCCTGCGCCTGCGCTCGTGCTGGTATCCGCGCCCGTGCTTGTGCCTGCGTCGTCAGCCTCGTCGCGGCTCTCGCCGACGCCGCTCTCGGCCCTTGCCGCCTCAAGCATGCCGAGCAGCTCGGCGGGGGCCAGCGTGCGCACCCGCGAAGCCGCGAGCTCGATGGCGAGTGGCAGCCCTTCGAGCCATCGCACCAGCCCGACCACGTCCGCGGCAGTGCCGGCATGAACATGGAAGTCCGGTTGATGGGCTCGGGCGCGATCAACGAACAGGGCCACCGCCGCATTCATCGTCACTTCCGTGACGCTGGCCCCGGCAGGCGGCAGCTCGAGCGCATGCATCCGGAAGCGGCGCTCACCATCGACGTTCAGTGGCCGTCTCGACGTCACCAGCAGGTGGGCGTCGGGCAGGCGCTCGGCGAGATGCGCGACGGTGCCGGCCGCGCCCGAATCGAGCTCTTCGGCGTTGTCGAGCAGCAGGAGGAGGTGTCGGCCCTCGAGCACCTCCAGCAGCGACTCGGCGACGTCGCCGGAGCTCTTCATGCGCAGCGCCAGCGCAAGTCGATCGAGCAGGTCGGTGGCCGTGACGGCGCCGACCAGCGAGACGAACACCACACGCTCGAAGCGCGGTGGCGCAGCGCCCGGCATCACCTGGACGAGCGACCGCGCGACCTCGATTGCCAGTCGGGTCTTGCCGCTGCCGCCGGCACCGAGCACGACCACCAGCCGATGCTCCTGAGTTTGTGCCTGCAATCGTGCGCCCTGCTGGTCGGCGCCGACGAGTCGCGTCAGGTAGTGAGGCAGGCGGTCCCCCACGGCGACGGCCCGCGTGCCGGCGGGACTGCCCGACAGGGCAGAAGCAGGAGCAGCCAGTGGCGGTTGGCCTGCGAGCCCGCTTCCCAGCGGTGCCTCGGGCAGCCAGTCGGCCAGCGCCTGCAGACGCGCGCGCTCCTCCCCCACCCACTCGTCGTAGAAGCCGGGCATCAGCTCGCCGCCATAGCAGGCCCGCGCCTGCGCTGCCTGGCCGGCGCGAAGATGCTGCTCGAACGCGACGGCGTCGCACCAGAACGCGCCCGCCACGCTTCGAATCGTTCGTCGGTCGGCGAGGATCAGAGGCGACGCGCCCGGCGGCTCGAGCACCGCCCTCAGCAACGACAGCGTCTGGCGGAGCCGACTGCGGCCGACATCGGCGTCGGCTTCCGGCCAGAGCAGCGCGGCCAGTTCCTCGCGACCGTGGTCGCGGTTCGGAGACATCGCCAGGCGCGCCACAAGGGCCATTGCCGCGCGGCTGCGCAGCCGGGTCAGGCATTGACGCCCGTCGTCGAGCTCGAAGCGGCCGAGCAGCCGGACCTGCCAGGCGGCCTGCTCGGCCGGCGTGACGCGAGC
>JBDTCA010000090.1:0-4143 GCA_039923815.1 Caldimonas sp.
CGCCGTGTTGAAGATGTTCGACTTGTCGGCGAGATGGATCGACTTGGCGCGCTCGGCAATGGCCTTGACCTTGACCACGCCTTCGTCCATCGTTTTCTGGGTGCGAAAGACTCCCGCGTGCAGCTGCATCGCCTTGCGAAGGTCGTTGGCCACCGTCTGTGAATACTCTCCACCGGTGCTGGCGTCGAGCCGTGCCAGCCGTGCCGCGGTGAAGTCTTCTGCGTTTGCAGGCAGCGGTCGATGCGACTTCGCCTGCAAGCCGCTGTCGACGATGTGATTGCCGGCGGAACGACCGAACACGAGCAGATCGAGCAACGAGTTGGTGCCCAGCCGATTGGCGCCATGCACGCTCACGCACGAGCACTCGCCGACAGCGTAGAGGCCCTCGACGACGGCGCTGGGATTGCCATCCTTTGGAGCGACGACCTGCCCATGCACATTGGTCGGCACGCCGCCCATCTGGTAGTGGATCGTCGGTACCACCGGGATCGGCTCGCGTGTGATGTCGACGTTGGCGAAGTTGTGGCCGATCTCGAACACGCTCGGCAGGCGCTTGTGGATCGTGTCGGCGCCGAGGTGGGTCAGGTCGAGAACGATGTATTCCTTGTCGGGCCCGCAGCCACGGCCCTCTTTGATCTCCTGGTCCATGCAGCGGGAAACGAAGTCGCGCGGAGCCAGGTCCTTCAACGTCGGCGCATAGCGCTCCATGAAACGCTCGCCGTCGCTGTTTCGCAGGATCGCGCCCTCGCCGCGGCAACCTTCGGTCAGCAGCACGCCGGCGCCGTACACGCCGGTCGGGTGGAACTGCCAGAACTCCATGTCTTCCAGCGGCAGGCCGGCGCGGGCCGCCATGCCGAGCCCGTCGCCGGTATTGATGAAGGCGTTGGTGGATGCCGCGAAGATGCGACCCGCGCCGCCGGTGGCGAGCATCACGACCTTAGCCTGCAGGATGTGCAGCTGCCCGGTTTCCATCTCCAGGGCAGTGACGCCGACGACGGCACCTTCACTGTCCCGGATCAGATCGAGTGCCATCCACTCGACGAAGAAATTGGTGCGGGCCTTGACGTTCTGCTGGTAGAGCGTGTGAAGCATCGCGTGGCCGGTGCGGTCGGCGGCGGCGCATGCCCGCTGCACCGGCTTCTCGCCATAGTTGGCCGTGTGGCCGCCGAACGGGCGCTGGTAGATGGTGCCGTCGGGATTGCGGTCGAACGGCATGCCGAAGTGCTCGAGCTCGTAGACGACATTCGGCGCTTCCCGACACATGAACTCGATCGCGTCCTGGTCGCCAAGCCAGTCGGAGCCCTTCACGGTGTCGTAGAAGTGATAGTGCCAGTTGTCTTCGCTCATGTTTCCGAGCGAGGCGCCGATGCCGCCCTGCGCCGCGACCGTGTGCGAGCGCGTCGGGAACACCTTCGAGAGCACGGCGACGTTGAGGCCGGCGCGGGCCAGCTGCAACGAGGCGCGCATGCCGGAGCCGCCGGCGCCGACGATGACGACGTCGAAGCGGCGCGTGGGCACCGAAGGATGGGAGATCGCAGCGCCGTCCATCACAGCCTCCAGAGCACTTGAATGGCCCAGCCGCTGCAGCCGACCAGCCAGGCGATCGTCACGAGGTCGAGGGCGAGGCGGACCGAGACCGGCTTCGCATAATCCATCCAGATATTTCGCATGCCGACCCAGACGTGATAACCGAGCGAGATGATCGCCACCAGCGTGAGCACCTTCATCCACTGATGCGAGAACATGGCCGACCACTTGTAATAGTCGAGCGCACCGGGCGTCAGGACCTGAACCACGACGGCGACGGTGAACAGGGCCAGAAGCAGTGACGTGAGCCGCTGTGCGAGCCAGTCGCGCAAGCCGTAATGCGCTCCGACGACGGTGCGTCGCGATCCGAAAGAGTTGCTCATCAGGGTCGGGTCAGAAGATGAAAAGCTTTGCGCCGAGCGCAAAGGCAACGAGCGTGCTCACGACCATCGCCGCGAGGGCCGAGATGCGACCGAAGCGAAGGCTCAAATCGTGCGTCGCATCCATCCAGAGATGTCGCAGCCCGGCGCAGAAATGAAACAGGTAAGCCCAGATCAGCCCGAAACTGACGATTCGCAAGAGCCAGCCGGGCAAGAAACCGGCGCCATTGACGAAGACATCCCTGAACTGGTCGTAAGTGATCTCGGATGTGAGGCTGGCATCGAACATCCAGATCACGAGAGGCAACAGCACGAACATCGCGGCCCCACTGATGCGATGCAGGATCGACGCCCAGGCGGCAGCCGGCATGCGATACGAGATGAGCTGGGAGATATGGATGTTGCGGTAGACCGGCGGCCGCTTGAGCGGCTGCTCCTTCAGAGAGGTGACCATGCCAACCTTTGCTACTGGATTTGCTGCTGAATCGATCGGTTTCGGGACCACTGCACCGGTGAGCTTATGATTTTATTGCAACGCAGCAGACTTTACCGCGCCTACCCTTTTGGAGAACCCATGATGAAGCCCCCCGTTCGTGTCGCCGTCACCGGTGCCGCCGGTCAGATCGGTTATGCCCTGCTCTTTCGTATCGCTTCCGGCGAGATGCTCGGCAATGACCAGCCCGTGGTGCTGCAGCTGCTCGAGATTCCCGACGAGAAGGCGCAGAAGGCGCTCAGGGGCGTGATGATGGAGCTCGATGACTGTGCCTTTCCGCTGCTCGCCGGCATGTCGGCACACGGAGATCCGATGACGGCATTCAAGGATGTCGATTACGCCCTCCTCGTCGGCGCCCGCCCACGCGGGCCGGGCATGGAACGAAAGGACCTGTTGTCGGCCAACGCCCAGATCTTCACTGCGCAGGGCAAGGCGCTCAACGCCGTCGCGTCGCGCAACGTCAAGGTGCTGGTGGTCGGTAATCCCGCCAATACCAATGCCTACATCGCGATGAAGAGCGCGCCCGACCTGCCGCGCAAGAACTTCACCGCGATGCTGCGGCTCGATCACAACCGGGCCGCCAGCCAGATCGCGGCAAAGACCGGCAAGCCGGTCGCGTCCATCGAGAAGCTCGCCGTCTGGGGCAACCACTCACCGACGATGTATGCGGACTACCGCTTCGCCACCATCGACGGCGAGCCGGTCAAGCAAATGATCGGTGACGACGCCTGGAACAAGGACACTTTCCTGCCCGCCGTGGGCAAGCGCGGCGCCACCATCATCGAGGCGCGGGGCGTTTCATCCGCGGCGTCCGCAGCGAACGCGGCGATCGATCACATGCACGACTGGGCACTCGGCTCGAACGGCAAGTGGGTGACGATGGGCATCGCCTCCGACGGTCAATACGGGATCCCGAAAGACACCATCTTCGGCTTTCCTGTGACGACCAAGGATGGCGAATACAAACTGATCGAAGGACTCGAGATCGATGCCTTCAGCCAGAGCCGCATCGATCTGACGCTCAAGGAACTGCAAGAGGAGCAGGAAGGCGTCAAGCACCTGCTGTGAGTGCCGGCCGTGACGCAATGCCGCCACCGCGGTAACGGCCCGTAAACTCGCTGCGGCTTGCCTGGCGGTGGACCACAATCGCGGCCGCCGCCACCGTCTACAAGGGTCACGTCATGCCAGCTTTCATGCTCCCTCGCCTCGCCTCGCTCAGTCTTGCCGCCGTGATCTCGTGCGGGCTCGCCACGCTGCCGGCATTTGCCGCCGACGCCAAGACCAAGGCCAATGCGATTAAGCCGACGGCGAAGAGAAGCGGGAAGACCGCGCGCAAGCCGGTCGTTGTCGAAGCGCCGGTGCCTGAAGCGCAACCCGAGCAGGTCAAGGCGGCCGAACTCGTCTACTACGGCGCGTACGACTGCGAGTTCTCGCAGACGCTGAACATCGTGCAGAGCAGCAAGCACCCCGCCTACGTCGACGTCAAGGCCGGCAAGAAGGACTGGCTCATGAAGCCCGTGTTGTCCTCGACAGGCGCGATCCGGCTCGAAGACGTGCGCGGCGAAACGTTGATGGTGCAGATCTCGGCCAAGTCGATGCTGCTCAACGTCAAGACCGCACAGCGCATCGTCGACGACTGCACCAGTCCCAAGCAACGGGAGCTGGTGGCCGAAGCCAGGGCGGCGAAGGCGGCTGCCGATGCCGCGCCGGCCAAGCTGTTGACCGAAGCGTCGGCCAGCGTCG
>JBDTCA010000091.1:0-4164 GCA_039923815.1 Caldimonas sp.
CAGGCGATCGATGGCGCCCACATGCTGTTCATCACCGCCGGCATGGGCGGCGGCACCGGCACCGGCGCGGCGCCGGTGATCGCGCGGGTGGCTCGCGAGATGGGCATCCTGACCGTCGGCGTCGTCACCAAGCCGTTCGACTTCGAAGGGCCGCGCCGGCTGAAGGCGGCCGACAACGGTGTCGCCGAGCTCGAAGCCAACGTCGACTCGCTGATCGTGATCCTCAACGACAAGCTGCTCGACGTGCTCGGCGACGACGTGACCCAGGACCAGGCCTTCGCCCACGCCAACGACGTGCTGAAGAACGCCGTCGGTGGCATCAGCGACATCATCCATATTCCCGGCCTCGTCAACGTCGACTTCGAGGACGTCAAGACGGTGATGAGCGAGCCCGGCAAGGCGATGATGGGCACGGCGCAGGCCTCCGGCCCCGACCGTGCCTCGAAGGCGGCTGAAGCGGCGGTCGCCTGCCCGCTGCTCGAAGGCATCGACCTCTCCGGCGCCCGCGGCGTGCTGGTGCTGATCGCGGCGAATCGCAACACGTTCAAGTTGAGCGAGAGCCGCAATGCGATGAACACGATCCGCCGCTATGCCGCCGACGAGGCGCACGTCATCTACGGCACGGCCTACGACGAATCGCTCGGCGACCAGCTGCGCGTGACCGTGATCGCGACCGGTCTGAGTCCGGCCCGCCGCCAGGTCGCAACGCCGATGACGGTCGTGCACAGCGCCCCGGTCAAGCTGACCGGCACCGACAACCTGCCGGTGCTGAACCATCAGGTGCACATGGCGCCGCAGTCGCAGTCCACGCACGACTACAGCGGCCTGACGACGCCGAGCGTGTGGCGCAACGGCCGCACCGCCGCGGCGAAGGTCGATGCCCTGGCCAGCAACGGCATGGACGAGATCGAGATCCCGGCGTTCCTGAGGAAGCAGGCGGACTGATCGGGACAGCGGCGGCGCAGAGGGCGAAACCCTGACGCGCCGCCGCTCGCACGACAATCGCACCATGTTGGCGCAGCGCACACTGAAATCGATGACGCGCGCCGTCGGCGTCGGCGTGCACGGCGGCCAGAAGGTCGAACTCACGTTGCGGCCGGCGCCGGTCGATGCCGGCATCGTCTTTCGCCGCGTCGACCTGCCTCGCTCGGTCGACATCAAGGCCGACGCGTTCGCCGTTGTCGACACCCGCCTGGCGACGACGCTTTCGGCGAACGGCGACCCCGACGGACCGAAGGTGAAGACCGTGGAGCACCTTCTTTCGGCCTGTTCCGGGCTCGGTCTCGACAACCTCATCGTCGACATCACCGCCGAGGAGGTTCCCATCCTCGACGGCTCGGCGGCCTCGTTCGTGTTCCTGCTGCAAAGCGCGGGCATCGTGCTGCAAGCGGCACCGAAGCGATTCATCCGCGTCAAGCGCGCGGTCGAGGTGCGCGAGGGTTCGGGCGCCGACGAGAAGTGGGCTCGCCTGGAGCCGTTCGAGGGCTACACGCTGGCCTTCGAGATCGAGTTCGATCACCCGGTCGTGAGCGAGACCGGCCAGCGCTTCGTGTTCGACATGGGCTCGGGCCAGTACACACGCGAGATCGCACGCGCGCGCACCTTCGGCTTCACCAAAGAGGTCGAGATGATGCGGTCACGTGGCCTGGCGCTCGGCGGCAGTCTCGACAACGCTGTCGTCGTCGACGAGTTCAAGGTCCTCAACCGCGGCGGCCTTCGCTACGGTGACGAGTTCGTCAAGCACAAGATCCTCGACGCCATCGGCGACATGATGCTGGCCGGTCGCCCGCTGCTGGCGGCCTACCGCGCCTTCAAGTCAGGCCACGCTCTCAACAACAAGCTGGTTCGGGCGTTGCTGAGCGACACCTCCGCCTGGGAGATCGTCTCGTTCGACGACGAGACGCGCGCGCCCGCGGGCCTCGCCGAGCTCGCGCCAGCCTGGTGATCGCGAACACTCCCGCCACGCGTTCGTACCGCCCATGGCGATGACCGTCTTTCGCTGGATCATCGGCGTTTTCGCGATCCTGATGGCCACCGGCGCGGTCGGCAGCCTCGCCGTCAACATCGCCTCCGATTCCTCGCCCTGGCTCGAGCGGGCCCGCCGCTTTCGGCGCTGGCTCTGGCTGGCCTGCCTGCTGTGGTTCAACGTCGAGGTCTGGGGCCGGGTGATCTGGACGATCTTCCACTGGTAGCTCAGGGGCGGTCTCCGAGTCCGACAAACGCCATCGTCTCGGGCAGGTGATCGGCGAAGTCGGCAAGGGCATGGTCGCTGCCTTCGAGCAACTTGATCCGCGCACCGGCATAGCGGCCGCTCATCTCACGCCAGGACAGCACCTCGTCGCCCTTGGCGATGACGGCGAAATAGCGGTCGGGGTGCGCCAGCCGAGACGGCGGTTCGATGGCCCGCAGCTCGTCGATGTACCCGGGGCGAAAGAAGAAGGGCTCGTCGCTGTGCCACGCTGTCGTCTCGCCGATCGCGTTGGCCAGGTCGCGTGCGGGGTCGACGGCCGGGTTGAGCAGCACGGCCAGGCAGCCGGTGCGCTCGGCCACCGCGGTCGCATAGAAGCCCCCCAGCGAGCTTCCGAAGACGGCCATGCGTCCGTGCGGCCACGCGGCGATCCCGGCGAGCACCTCGGCCATGGCCCGGCCCGGCGATGCGGGAAGTTGCGGGCACCAGAAGGTCACGTCGGGACGGTGCGTGGCGAGCCACACGGCGGTCATCCGCGCCTTGGTCGATTGCGGCGAGGAGCGAAAGCCGTGCAGATACAGGACGTGCGTCACGTCGTCGGCCACCGCGTCGGCCGAGCCGGCGGTGTCGGCGGCGCTGGCGTCGTGCCGAGGCGGGATCACGCCTCGCCGCGCCCTGCAGCTGGTGGGCCTTGGGCGGCGAGCGCGTCGAGCAGCTTCTGGTGCACGCCACCGAAGCCGCCGTTGCTCATGCAGAGCACGTGGTCGCCGGGCCTCGCCGCAGCGGCGATGCGAGCGACCAGCTCGTCGACCGTTGCCGCGACCACGGCCCGGGCGCCGAGCGGCTGCAGTGCCTGTGCGGCGTCCCAGGTCAGGCCGCCGCTGTGGCAGAAGGCGAGGTCGGCGTCTTCCAGTGCCCACGGAAGCTGCGCCTTCACGGCGCCGAGCTTCATGGTGTTCGAGCGCGGTTCGAATGCCGCCAGGATGCGAGCAGTGCCGACCTTGCGGCGCAGGCCGTCGATGGTCGTGCGGATCGCGGTGGGGTGATGCGCGAAGTCGTCGTAGACGGCGACGCCGCCGGCGCTGCCCTTGAGCTCGAGTCGACGGCGGACGTTGCGAAAGTCCGCCAGTGCACGGGCCGACGCTTCGGCAGCGACGCCGACGTGCTCGGCGGCCGCGATGGCGGCGAGCGCGTTGAGCTGGTTGTGCTCGCCGAGTAGGCTCCACTCGACGCGGGCAATCTTCAGCGAGCCGCGCAGCACGTCGAACGCATGCGGTTCGCCACGGGCTCGCAGCATTCCCGGCGCTTCCTTCCTGCCGCCGAA
Source organism: Caldimonas sp. (assembly GCA_039923815.1). Lineage (GTDB taxonomy): Bacteria > Pseudomonadota > Gammaproteobacteria > Burkholderiales > Burkholderiaceae_C > Schlegelella_A. The sequence continues at coordinate 3,513 of JBDTCA010000091.1, forward strand.
GCGCTGGACCTCGCTCCAGCAACCCATCGCGAGCACCCGCTGCACGGCCTCGTCGCGGGCGTTGACGACGATCCGGCCGCGGCTCGGCACCGTGCGCACGAGGTGATGGAACTGGCGCTCGATGGCGGCGAGGTCGTCGAAGATGTCGGCGTGATCGAACTCGAGGTTGTTGAGGATCGCCGTGCGCGGCCGGTAGTGCACGAACTTGCTGCGCTTGTCGAAGAAGGCCGTGTCGTACTCGTCGGCCTCGATGACGAACGGCGCGCCGGTCGCGCCGAGACGCGCCGAGACGCCGAAGTTGAGCGGCACGCCGCCGACCAGGAAGCCCGGTGCCAGCCCGGCCTTCTCGAGCAGCCAGGCCAGCATCGATGTGGTGCCGGTCTTGCCGTGGGTGCCGGCCACGGCGAGCACGTGGCGGCCGGCGAGCACGTGCTCGGCGAGCCACTGCGGTCCGCTCGTGTAGGCCGCGCCGGCGTCGAGCACGGCCTCGAGCAGCGGGTTGCCGCGCGAGATGGCATTGCCGACCACGAACAGGTCGGGAGCGAGCGCCAGCTGGGCCGCGTCGTAGCCCTCGACGAGCTCGATGCCGAGCGCAGAGAGCTGGTCGCTCATCGGCGGGTAGACGTTGGCGTCGCAGCCAGTGACGCGGTGG
>JBDTCA010000092.1:0-3052 GCA_039923815.1 Caldimonas sp.
CCGACCTTCACTCGCAAGGCGCCGAGCGCGTCGTTGACGACCTTGGCCCGGTCGGCACCGAAGAAGACGAGGTCGCCGTTGACGGCGCCGGTGCGCTTCAGGATCTCGGCGAGGGCGGCGTCGTGCAGGTTCTTGACGACCGGTGACTGCAGGCCCTCGCGACCCTTGGCGACGTCGTTGACCTTGATCCAGGCCAGGCCCTTGGCGCCGTAGATCTTCACGAACTCGGTGTAGCCGTCGATCTCGCCACGGCTCATCTCGCCGCCGCCAGGCACGCGCAGCGCCGCGACGCGGCCGTCCTTCGCCTTCGCCGGCACCGAGAAGACCTTGAAGTCGACGTCGCCCATGACGTCGGTGAGCTCGGTGAGTTCGAGCTTGACGCGCAGGTCGGGCTTGTCGGAGCCGTAGAGGCGCATGGCGTCGTCGTACTTCATGACCGGGAAGGCCGGCAGCGCGACACCGATCGCGTGCTCGAAGGTGCTGCGGATCATCCCCTCGAACATCGTCCGGATCTCTTCCTCGTTCATGAACGAGGTCTCGATGTCGATCTGGGTGAACTCGGGCTGGCGGTCGGCGCGCAGGTCTTCGTCACGGAAGCACTTGGTGATCTGGTAGTAGCGGTCGAAGCCGGCCACCATCAGCAGCTGCTTGAAGAGCTGCGGGCTCTGTGGCAGCGCGAAGAACATGCCGTCGTGGACGCGGCTCGGCACGAGGTAGTCGCGGGCACCTTCGGGTGTGCTCTTGGTGAGCATGGGCGTCTCGATGTCGATGAAGCCGTTGGCATCGAGGAACTTGCGCACCTCCATGGCGACGCGGTAGCGCAACATCATGTTGCGCTGCATCTGCGGCCGCCGCAGGTCGAGCACGCGGTGGGTCAGGCGCGTCGTCTCGGAAAGGTTTTCCTCGTCGAGCTGGAACGGCGGCGTCACGCTCGGGTTCAGCACCTCGAGATCGTGGCACAGCACCTCGATCCTGCCGCTGGTGAGGTTGGCGTTCTCGGTGCCGGCCGGCCGCGCCCGAACGACGCCGACGACCTTCAGGCAGAACTCGTTGCGGATGCCCTCGGCCACGGCGAAGGTGGCCGCACGGTCGGGGTCGCAGACGATCTGCACGAGGCCTTCACGGTCGCGCAGGTCGATGAAGATCACGCCGCCATGGTCGCGGCGGCGATGCGCCCAGCCCATCAGCGTCACCGTCTGGCCGAGCAGCGCTTCGCTGACCAGGCCGCAATACGTCGTTCTCATCACATCACTCCATCGAATCTTGAAGGGACCGCCCGTCCTGGCGCGGGAGCCAGGTCAGGGGGCGGCTACGCGCGCTGGACGCGGCAGCGAACGGGATCGCTGGTGGGCTGAGCGCGGCTCAGCGCGCTCAGCCCGGCCGATTTCGCAATGGGGCGGCGTTGGCCGCCACGGCCTGCAGGGCCATCGGCGGCGCCACCACGCCCATCGAGATCACGTACTTGAGGGCGTCGTCGACGCTCATCGCCAGCGAGATCACGTCGGCCCGCGCCACCATCAGGAAAAAGCCCGAGGTCGGGTTCGGGGTCGTCGGCACGTAGAGGCTCAGCCAGTCACCCTCGAGATGCCTCGCCGCCTCACCACCCGGCTTGCCGGTCACGAAGGCGATGGTCCAGCAGCCGACGCGCGGGTACTGCACCAGGACCGCCTCGCGAAAGGCGTTGCCCGTGCTCGAGAACAGCGTGTCGGAGACCTGCTGGACCGAGTTGTAGATCGATTTCACGATCGGGATCTTGCTGAGGACGCGGTGGCCCTGGCGCAGCGACCACTGGCCCACGAAGTTGGTGGCGAAGATGCCGGTCAGCAGCAGGCCGGCCAGCATGACGAGCACGCCGAGCCCGGGGATGCGACGCATCATCTCGATGAACGACTGCGAGCCCACGGGCAGCACGACCTGCGAGCCGTTGAGCAGCCACACGAACACACCGTCGAGCACACCGAGCACGGCCTGGAGCACCCAGATCGTGACCGCGAGCGGGAGCCAGACCAGCAGGCCGGATGAGATATTTCTTCACGCAGGGTAACGGGTGGCTCGACGCGCGGCGATCAGCTGCCGGACTTGCCCGAGGGCGACGACGGCGGAGCGGCGGCCGGAGCCGGCGCGGGCGATGACGCCACGGCGGGTGAAGGTGCCGGCGACGGCGCGGCGGCCGGAGCCGCGTCGGACTTCTTGCCGCCGCCGTCGCCTGCCGAGGCACTGTCGCTGCCCGCCGATGCGGCCTTCTCGATGCCCTTGTCGGCGCCGTTGTCGTTCTTGTCACCGGCTTCTGAAGCAGCATCACCCGACTTGCCGGGCTTCTTGTCGCCGCGGAAGTCGGTGACGTACCAGCCGGAGCCCTTGAGCTGGAAACCGGCGGCGGTGACCTGCTTGACGTAGGTCGCCGCGCCGCATGCGGGGCAGACGCTCAGCAGCGGATCGGAGATCTTCTGCAGCACATCCTGCGCGTGGCCGCAGGTCGCGCAGCGATAGGCGTAGATCGGCATCGCCGAACTCCAGTTCTAGGACAACCGAACATTGTAGTTGGGCGCTTCCGGCGCCGGGCAGATCAACGCAGGTGCGAGACGAGCTGCATCGCCACCAGCCCGAGCACGAATCCGATCGCCGTGAAGACCACGCCCGACAGCAGCCGATTCGTGCGCCGCTGCTCGAGCAGCATCGATTCGAGCAGGCGTTGCTGCGGCTGCGGGCTGTGCTGCAGCGCCGCATGCAGCAGGCGTGGCAGTTGTGGCAGCAGGTGCACGTAACGCGGCGCCTCTTTCTTCAACTGCACCACCAGGCCACGCCAGCCGATCTGCTCTCCCATCCAGCGCTCGAGGAAAGGCTTGGCGGTGCTCCAGAGATCGAGCTCGGGATCGAGGTCGCGGCCGAGGCCTTCGATGTTCAGCAGCGTCTTCTGCAGCAGCACGAGCTGCGGCTGGATCTCGACGTTGAAGCGGCGGGAAGTCTGGAACAACCGCAGCAGGACCTGGCCCAGCGAGATGTCCTTGAGCGGCCGGTCGAACTGCGGCTCGCAGACGGCACGGATGGCACC